>CAYOOH010000016.1:0-14624 GCA_964405545.1 uncultured Candidatus Saccharimonadales bacterium
CCCCCCCCCCCCCCCCCCCCCCCCCCCCCCCCCCCCCCCCCCCCCCCCCCTGAGCTTTCATATTACGCCGATCGCGAATATTTTGAGCCTGTTGTGGATGGTTGGGTTGACTAATACGATTAATTTCTTGGATGGCTTAGACGGGCTGTCGAGCGGGGTGTGCGGGATTGCGGCGGCGGTTTTGTTCTTGCTGGCGGTAGGGCCGCATGTTAATCAGCCGGTGGTCGCGTTACTTGCGATTATTTTGGCTGGAGCGGCGTTTGGGTTCTTACCGTTTCATTTTTTTCCAGCTCGGATTTTTATGGGCGACTCGGGGGCGTACTTTTTGGGGTTGTGCTTGGCGATGGTGGCGATTTATTCGGGGGCGAAGTTGGCTACGGCGGCTTTGGTGTTGGGATTTCCGATTATTGATGCGGTGTGGGCGGCGGTTCGGCGACTGGCGCAGGGGGTATCGCCGTTTAGGGCCGACAAGAAGCATTTTCATCACTTGTTGCTGGATGCTGGGTTGAGCCAACGGCAGGCCGTATTGACGCTGTACGCGGTGGCGGTTTGTTTTGGCACGGTGGCGTTGACGAATGGGTCGATGGGCAAGCTGATTGCCTTGGTGGTGTTGATTTTGGTTATGGCGGCGGCGATTGGCGGTTTGATCTGGATTGGGTGGACGAAAGGGCGCTCGCGTTTGTGACTGAGAAGACTGGATGGTAAGATGGGGCAGTAATGGGGGAATCCCAATGCAGCCTAAGTATCTCCAGGAACTGATTCGGAACTTGCAGGAGTTCTATAAGTGTCCTTCGTGTGAGACGAGTTATCATTTTGACGATATTCGGTTTTTGGGGGAGATTGAGTCGTATTGTTTTGTTCAGCTGTCGTGTCATGGCTGCTCGCTGCCGGTTTTGGCAACGGTTAGTGTTAATGGTAAGACAGGGGGTAAGCGTAAGTCTGATTTGCGTCAGAGCGAGGAAGCCAAGTTTGCCGCGAAGGGGGCGATTACGGCTGGCGAAATTGCAGAGTTTCATCGATGGATTTCTAAGTCCAAGAAGCTGGTTCGTAAAAGCAAGTAACTTTTTTTGAGTGGAGGCATCTGATATGGAGAAGATCGAACTGAAGGCGGTGAGGCGAACGGCGACTGGCAAAAAGGTTCGGGGGCTGCGCAAGGCCGGTAAGGTGCCGGCGGTAGTGTATGGCCACCGGGTTAAGACGGAGTCGCTGGAGTTGGAGGCTCGGGACATGGAACGGGTACATCGGCAGGCAGGCGGCAACAAGATTGTGGGCCTGAAGGTGGATGACGGTCGAGCCAAGAGTGTTTTGATTTATAATGTCCAGCGCGGAGCAGCCAAGGGTGAGCTGCTTCACGTTGATTTTTATGCGGTGCGAATGGATGAGGAGCTGAAGGCCGAGGTGCCGCTGCATTTTGTGGGCGAGTCCACGGCGGTCTATAAGGACGAGGGGACCTTGGTAAAGAACATGGAGATGGTGGAGGTAGAGTGTCTGCCAACCGACTTACCGAGCTCGTTTGAGGTAGATATCTCGGGTTTGGATGATTTTGAAAAGACGATTACGCTAGCAGATTTGAAGATGCCGGCGTCGGTGCGGTTGGTGACCGAGGATTTGGCGGCCGTGGTAGCCAAGGTTGAGCCGCCGCGTAGTGACGAGGAGATGGCCGAACTGGACGAGGCGATTGACGAGGCCGCTGAGTTGCCGGAAGGTGTTCAGGAGGAGGCACCGGTGGTGGTATCTGAAGAGAATGAAGGTGATAAGGACCGCCGTGGGGTAGAAGAGTAGCTGCGGAGACAAATAAAGCGGCCAGAAGAAGAGCCTCTGGCCGCGGTAGGTGTGTCTAACCGAGGATTTGGTCGAGCAAGCGTGTAGCTTTTTTGGCTGTCGGTCGCTGGGCTGGATTTTTGGCTAGAGATGTCATGACCAGTTGGGCGAGCGCCGGTGGGATGGCAACGAGATTGGTGATGGGCTGCGGCACCTGATAGACGTGCTGGCGCAGAATATCTTGATGTCTGATCGTGTTGCCGTAGGGACTTTGGCCTGTAAGGAGCTTGAATAGGGTCACTCCAAAAAGGGCGTAAACGTCGCTAGCCGTGGACGTTGCCCCATGGGTGACGACCTCCGGCGCGGCGTAGTTGGGGGTTCCTGGGATCTCGTCTTGGGCTTGGGTTGGCGTATCGCTGGCGGCGGGAGTCGACCCGAAGTCGATAAGCTTGGCACGATAGTTAGCTGTGACGATAACGTTGTCTGGCTTGAGGTCGCGGTGGATGACGCCTTGGTCATGGAGCCAGTCTAGAGTTTGGGCTAGTTGGTGTATGACATAGGCGATGGTTCTCCAAGGAAGGGCTCTGAGCTCGCTGAGGCTGCGGCCCTGGATGAACTCCATGATCAGAGTGCCGGTATCGGGATTGTGATCGTGGTAGCGGACAATACCGGGGTGGGACAGGGTTCGCAGGCGGTGGGCTTCGTGGCGGAGGTAGTGGAGGGCCTTAGTGTGGGCATCGGATCCGGTCGCAAGGCCGGGGTGGATGAGTTTGGCGGCTGCTGGCTGGGCGTTGTCGGTACGAACGACCTGCCAAACCTGATGCCGGTCATTGGCGTGGAGTTGCCGGACTAATTGGTAAGGGCCAAGGGAATGGCCGGCATGGTAAGACATGCTGGCGATTGCACCTTTCTTTTTGGGTGGGTGGGTTTTGTTAAGTTTCGGTGAGCGTTTCTCTTATACTATGTTTTGAGAATTGAGGCAATGTGTTGGGGATGTTTGGTAGAGCGAGGGAGGGGGCGGGTTTTAATACTGCTTGAGCTGGTTTTTGAGCTCGGTGCTGCTCGAAGGACTGAGATGGGTGGCGAGGTAGCGCATGAAGGCAGCGGTGTTGAAGTGCTTGAGGGTAGTGAGGGCGAGGCGGCTGATATCGGCTGGGGTGACGCGAGGTTGTCTGAGATCGAGGAGTTTGGATTCGATGGTATCGATGAGGTGGTTGATGTCGGTTTGGTGGGTGGGGTCGGAGGAGAAGGCGTCGGCTAGAGCGGCGTAGAGTTTGAGGCGGGAGTAGGGCTGGGGGCGGCCGGCGGCTGGTGCCACTTGGAGGAAGCTCAGGTCGGCTGCTTCGTAGGTGGTAAAGGACTGACGGCAGTTTTGGCAGCGGCGGCGGCGCCAGGTCTGGCTGCCGAATTTGGTGGCGCGGGAGTTATAGATTTCGGTGGCGGCGGTGCGACAGTATGGGCATTTCATGACTATATATTGTCATATGACTAGTAAATAAGCCAGTGGAAAAGCTGTGGAAGGTTGGCGAACGGCTGGCGCCTGCTATAATGGCTACTAAAATTTAGGGAGCAGATAGAGCATGGGTGTTGGTCGGGTAATTGTAGTGGTTGGTCCGCCAAACGCTGGCAAGGGTACACAGGTAGGACTGTTGGCCAAACGACTGGGGGCAGTACATTTCTCGGCCGGGGACTTGATCCGACGAGAGAATGATCCACGGATCATGGCTATTCATGATCGGGGTGAGCTGATTGCGTCGGAGGATATCCAGCGATTGGTGGGAGCGGCTATTAAGGCGGTGCCGTTGGAGCAGCCGGTTGTGTTTGATGGGGCCAAGAAGCTGGCGGAGGCGGAGTGGCTGATGGACTTTTTGCCCCAGCTGGGCAGGCGACTAAATCGGGTGGTGTCGTTGGTATTGGATGAGAACGAAGCTCGAAGGCGAAGTGAGGCTCGTGATGGGGGTAGGGCGGACGATGCGGCCGAGGTGCAGGGTGAGCGTTGGAGATTGTATCGACGGGATGTGACGCCGGCTATTGATTTGTACCGGCGGCATAACTTGCTCGTAGAAGTGGATGCGGCTGGAACTCGCGAACAGGTGGCTGAGCGGGTGTGGCGAGCGCTTGAACGAGGGTGATTGGTCTATTGCCGGGGCGGTTTGATCCGGTGCATGAGGGACATGTGGCTTTGGCTCGGGCGGCTTTGGCGGTAGGTGGTTTGGATGAGGTTTGGCTGTTGGCTGATCCGGCGCCGTGGCATAAGTCGGTCGTGGCGGGCGTGGAGGACAGGCTGACAATGCTGGCGTTGGCAGTGGCTGCGGGAGGCGAGCCGAGGGTGCGGTTGGTGGAGGGCGATCTGGGGATGGTGCCGCATACGTTGGCTGGATTTGGTCGAATATTGGAGCGGCATGCGGGGAAGCGTTTTGTGTTTATTTTGGGTATGGATGCCTTGATTAGACTCGACAGATGGGAGGATTATGAAAGTATTGTTAATACTACATCACTTATGGCAGCTGGGCGCACGGGGTTGGGCTCGGTGGCTGTAGAAGGATTGCGGCAGCGGTTAGGGGAATTGGGTGGAAAGCTGGATGTTCGGCTGTTTGAGTTTGAACATCCGGCGTCGGCCACGGTGATTCGGGAACGAGCTAGGGAAGGGGTGCGGCCGGAGTGGCTTGAACCGGCGGTGTGGCGGTATATCGAGGAGCGGGGATTGTATCGGTCGTGAGAGACGCTTATGCTTGCGTTCGCTTTTAGTTCGGTATAGGATGGAGCAGTAACGAAGGCAGGGGTATGCGTGAACAGTGTGATGATGTTGTGAGCGTATTGGCCGCTTTCTCGCCTGGACCTCGGGGGTTGGTGCGAGTGACGCCGCATTTGATGAAATGGAAAGGACGACGCTGGCAGCTTTCGACTATGGGCTTGTACCATCCGGAGCGGCGTGGGGCAAAGCGGGTCCATATCTTTAGTTTTTCATCGGGGGCGACGGCTTTTCGTTTGGAATTGGACGCGGAGACATTGGAGTGGCGTCTGAAAGAGGTGTTTTATGGAACTTAGCGTTAACCCTGAACCGCCAGAGGTAATGCATATTGATCTCAACTCAGCTTTTGCTATGGCTGAGCAGCAAGCTAATCCGTTACTGCGGGGGCGACCGGTTGGGGTGACGAATCGGCTGAATGATTTTGCGATTTGTATTGCGGCGTCGTACGAGGCTAAGCGGCTTGGGATTGGATTGGGGACCCGCAGTGGGGAGGCTAGGGCTTTGGCGCCGAATTTTGTGATGGTTGAGAGCGACTCGGCTAAGTATCAACATGTTAATCGCCTGATGAGGGATATTTTTGCTAGCTATTCGCCAAATTTTGTAATGAAGTCGGTAGATGAGGGTGTGATTGACTTCCGGAGTGTGCGGCGGCTGTTGAAAGGTCGATCGTTGGTCGAGGTGGGCTTGGAGATCAAACAGCGGGTGCGCGAAGAAGTAGGAGAGTACATGAAGGTTAACGTGGGGATTGGTCAGAATCGGTGGCTAGCCAAGGTGGCGGCTGGATTTATGAAGCCGGATGGTCTCTACGTGATTGATCGGGAGAACTTGGAGACAGTATATGCGGTGATGGACCTGGTGGAGCTGCCGTATATTAAGCAGCGGACGCGGGCGCGGCTACAGGAGCGGGGGATTTTTACGACGTTGGATTTTTATCGGGCGCCGGAGGTGGTGCTGACCAAGCAGGTGTTTCGGAGTGTGATGGGGCATCATTGGTATCTAAAGCTGCGGGGCTATGAGACTGAGGTGAGCTGTGGGGTGCGGACGGTGGGGCGGAGCTATGTGCTGGAGCACAGGACAGCTGATCGCGACGAGCTGGCTATGCTGTTATACAAGGCTTGTGTTAAGATTGCGCGTCGGATGCGGGTTAACGGGTTGGCGGCACGCGGTTTGGCGCTGTCGTTGACGTATCGGGGCGGCTCGACGCGGGTCTGGGGCCAGCCGGCTAGCCAGGGTCGGGTGGGTTGGCGGGAGCGTCACATGTATGCGGTGGCAGTGTGGCGAGCGGACCGGCTGTACCGTCGGGCATTGGAGCTGTTTGGTGAATCGCCGGCCGGATTGGAGGTGGTGTCGCTTTATATGACGGCCTATGCGGTTGAGCCGGCTCGGTTGGATCAACTGACGCTCTATGATAGTCAAGATAGTCGGCAGGATCGGGTGGAGGAGGCGGTTAATGCAATTAATGATCGGTATGGTGAGCTGGTGGTAGCACCGGCGGCGGTGTTGGCGTCTCGTAATCCAATGGCCGACAAGGTTCCGTTTGGCTCGGTGCGGTATCTTGATTAGGTTGGACGCACCGCAAAGGACGTGTCCCAAGCGTCCTTTGCGGTGCCAGGAGCGTTGATCAGGCTGTGGCTATGGCTGCAACTAGCTCTTCTTTGGCGGCGATGGCTGATTTTTGCTCGCGTTCTTCGAGGCGAGTTTTGAGCCACTTGGTTAGACCCCAGGATTGCTTGACGATGCCCGTGTAGCCGTCTTGGAGCTGGTCGATGAGTTTGGGTGTGGTCGTTAAACTGCGAGCGGACTCTAAGTGTTTTTGGGTGATTTCGGCCTCGCGGCGGGCGGCGGCCATGTCGTCGAGCTTGAGCCGGTAGCTAAATAAACGATGAGCGCCCGTGATGTAGTGGGATACGGCTGCGCTGGAGCGGCGCAGGTCGTTGCTGAGGCCGTAGAATTGGTCTTCGGGGAATTGTTTGACCAGCTCGTAGATCTGATCTTCGAGTTCGCGAGCGGAGCGGTAGATTCTGAGTTGTTGGATTGATTCTGACATGGGCCTCCTTTGTGCTGGGTACGCTAACCTAAAATTGCATCCAGCGTTCGATTTAAAGTATGTGATGGTTGCACCCTCTAGAAAGACGATACCGAATATATACCGAACAGTCAAGAAATAAAAACTCCCGGTTGGATCGGGAGTTTTGGGGCTTGACGCGTTATGGGGCGGGTTGAAAATTGGTTTGCGAATCATCGGCGATCTGGGTGACTTGCTCATCGGTGAGGCCGCGGAGATTGTCGTACTCGGTCGATTCGCACTCATCTTGAATTTCAGGGTCTGTTAGATAGTCGGCGAATGGAAGCTCTACGTAGAAGAGCTCGTAGTCGTCGAGATTTTCTGTTTTCATTTCCTGCCTCAAGGTTAATTGACGGTATCACGATAGGCTTGTGTGGGCTTGAGGCAAAGGCTAGATGTTACAAAATATACAACGTAAACAGTTGGCGAGTTTGTGAGTTGCCATGATTTTGAGCTCAAATGGGCTAGAGAGGAGCGGGTTCCTGGTAGAACATGAGACCGAGCTTAATCTGCAGGGCATCGTCGAAGTGGCGCGGATCGAGGTTGATGAGTTTTTTGGTTTTATCGAGCCGATAGATGAGAGTGTTGCGGTGGATGTGAAGTTTCTCGGCGGCTTCGGTTAAGTTGAGGCCATTGGCCAGAAAGACTTGGACGGTTTTGAAGAGCTGGTCGTCGCGAAGGAGAGGGGAGAGGATTTGATGAGCGAGCTCGGCCTTGCGGTCTTGGGAGGTGTTGGCGAGGGTGATAAACATGCCGACCTGCTTGATGTGGTAGACTCGGCCGGTAGTCCAGACTTTGGCGCCGACTTCGAGAGCTAGTTTGGCGTCTTGGTAGCTTTTGCGTAAGCCGCCGAGGTCGGGATAATACTGACCAACGCCAAGGGTGATGGCATGGCCGAGTTTGAGTTTTTGCATGATGTGGTTGGTCTGGTCGGCTTTCTCGGTCATAAAGCGGATGGTGTTGAGGGTGCTGGGGGAGTCGATGGTAATGGCCTTAAGGAGCACGAATTGGTTGTTGCCCAGGTAGGCCGTGAGGTTGTCTTGGCCATGACCGAGCCCGTCGCGAAGGTGGAGATTGACCACTTCGGCCGCATTGTCGACTTGGAGCTGCTGCTCTTCGGTCGAGAGATGGCTGTGACGAGCATGGACGGCGTGCTCGAAACCGTCGAGGTGAATGAGGACCACGGCTTGAGGGATACGCAGATGGAGCTGGAGGATGTCGGCTTGGCGGTAGATGTCGGCGGCGTCGAAGCTGGGGGCGGTGAGAACGTGGCGGATGAAATCGGCACGGACACGCTCGGCTGACTGGATTTTATCGAGCAGGAAATGTTGGTAGACAAGGACTTCGGCCAGGCCTTGGAGCAAGGTGATGGCTTCTTGGGTGATGGGGCCGGATTCGCCGGTGGGGAGGCCAAAGACAGCGATGGTCTGATCGTCGTAGACGAACGGCCACCATTTGGTTTGACGGTCACTTAGCTTGCCGGTAACGGTATGACCGGTTTGGGCCGCTTGGAGGGCTTCGGAGATAAAGGAGGGCTGGCGACCGGATGGATTGCCGACTAAGAGTTGACCGGCTAGATCGGTGACCAGGATGTGGCGCTTGAGGACTTGGTTGGCCTTGTCGGCGATTTGGCGGGCTAGGGCGGTATTAAGCTGCATGCTCGGCCTCCACGAAACGATTATAGAGAATGGCTAGCTTGATTTGAACGGCGTCCTCGAAGGCACGGGGATCGAGGCCTAGGGTCTCGGTGATGCGATCGAGCCGGTAGACCAGGGTGTTGCGGTGGATGCCGAGCTTGTCGGCGGTGCGGGTAAGTGACATATCGAAGTTAAAGAAGGCCTCGAGGGTCTGGATGATGTCGTTGCTCTCGCCTAGGCGATCGAGGAGCTCACGAGAGAAATAAATGTTGGATTCGTCGACGCCGGATAGGAGGGGAGCTACAACCCCGAAGTCGTCGATGTGGTAGATGCGATCAACGTCCCAGGTCTGGGCGCCGAGCTCGATGGCAGAGATGGCTTCGTGGTAGCTCTGGCGGAGGCCGGCCAGGTCGGGGTGGTAGTTACCGACGCCAACGGTAGCGGGGAGTTTGAGTTCTGATTTGAGGATGCCGTAGATGACGCCGAGGCTTTTCTTGAAGTTTTCGAGGGCGGCTTGGAGGTCGGTGTCGTCGGCTGGAAGGAGATCCTTGAGGATGCAAAACGAGGTGCCGCCGAGATAGGAGACGACGTTGGCGCGACTAGAGGTGTAGAACGAGTCCAGGGCGCGGTTGATGCCGAACTTGTAGCGGGTGAGTCGGACTTCTCGGTCGCCTGAGGGGTCCTGATGGCGAGGGGCGAGAACGGGGTCGTCGAGTTGGATAACGATGGCGATGCGGGGGCGGTCGAGTTCAATATCAAAGAGGCGAGCCTCGGCGGCAAGCAGAGCCCAGTCGGGCTGGGGTTGGTTGAGGAGATCGTAAATGAATTTGTCGAGTCGCTCGTCTTGGCGGGGGATTTGTTCTAGGACGATGGATTGGTGCATGACGAGCTCAGCAATGGAGCGGATGAGGGGGGCGATCTCGTCGTGGTTGGGCATGACGGACTGGAGGATAATGTAGCCAACGGTATTGCCGCCATATGAGAACGGAATAGCCCATGAGATGGTTGACAGGTCGATGGTTTCGGGCTTGAGGGCGGGGGTGTGCGACAGGGTGCGGCCGGTGGCGTCGGTTAGACGGAGCTCTTGGCTGACAAGAGCGCTGACCTTGGCCCTGATTTTGTCGGCGATTTGCTGACTGAGCATCTTTACAAACCTCTCTTTAGGCAAAACCCTTACGCTGGTAATTGTTACAACTAGCGTAGCGCTTTGGGTCGGTTATGGGCAAGCATTAGCGGAATAATCCGTAGTAGGTTGGCATGGATTTACCCCGGATACTGAGTTGGAGAGCATCCGGGGTGATAACGACTGACGGGATAGCTAATCGCCGGAGACTGGGGGTCTGAGACTGGTACGGTCGAGCATTTGGGTAATAGCGTCGATGGCAACCTGTCGTTGCCGGCGTAGAGTCTCCCGTGTGCGCTCATCATCTCTGAGGGCGTTTTGGATTTTAGCGAGAATATCGCGAAAAGTTTCCGGTCGGTCGTAAAACAGCCGTATGATGGCTTTGTCATTTAGGACCTGGAAGTCGTGCTCGGTATCGGATCTGCCTGGGGCTCCCGTTCTGATCCAGCGGATTAGTTGGCCCGAGGTTGTGAGCATCAGGTTCCAGGGTTGGCTGCCAGAAGAGGTAAATTCGACAAGCGCCAAGGCTGTAGTGGTGGGGCGGAGACCGCCCTCAAAGTGGACGGTGCCAACGGAACCTTGACTGCTTGGGTTGCGCGAGGTGCCGTTGGCATGCTGCATGAGTGTGGGCAGTTCCCCCAGCCGAGCACCCGTGGGTATCGGCTGTTTGAGTTGGCTGATGGCATCAGAGTTGCCTCTTAAGAATCTCGTCAGGGCTTGATGCAAGACTGCTGGGGAGATATCGCCGTGGGAGAGGCGAAATTGTCCGGTAAGGAAATCAAGATGGCGTTGGGGGTCCATTACAACCTCCTGGACTGATGAGGTGCAACCGGAGCGTCCGGTGTGTTTGCTATTGTGGGGGACGATTGAGTTTTATGAAAGCATGAGCTTTGAAAAATAATTCCTGGTGGGCAATAGAGGACTCGAACCTCTGACCTCACGAATGTGAATCGTGCGCTCTAACCAACTGAGCTAATTGCCCGGGGGCTTGTGACGAGGACGTTGTGATAATAGCGTATTTTGGTTGTTGAGGAAAGGCCGATCCCGGGTTGTTGGGATCGGCCCAGTGGTGAGGACTAGTAGGAGGGGGTGGTGGTCAGGATCTGCTCGACCAGCCTTGTCGCGTCGAGGGGCTGCGGTGGGCCGTGATCGGCAAAGACGAAGGGTCTTGAGCTGGTGTGTAGCTCGCGTCCTCGGAGTTCGAAGTGGAATCGGAAGGAGACGGATCGCTGGTGGGGCCTTTGCCCGACTGCAGTGTAAAAGTCGACTACGACCCGAGTCATGGCTGCGGAGAGAGGCGCGGTTAGCCGGTTCGTGACTTGGTCGAGGACATCGAGGGCGAAACGTCGATCGGTTTGCGATAGGTGGGTGCGGTTTTCTCCATTGGTTGATGCGGTGATGTGCAACTCATACATTGTTTGTCACCTCGAGTGGGACGTGTTGGTATGGGCCTTGGTATTATGGAGTAGTGGGTGCTGTTGATCAATGGTTGGCTTGATCTAAAATGGGTTTTGCGCTATAGTTCTGGCTTGTAAGCTCAGGGATCCTTAGCTCAGCTGGCTAGAGCACTTCATTGACGTTGAAGGGGTCAGAGGTTCGAATCCTCTAGGATCCACCAGGAATTATTTTTCTATAAAAAGCAGCCAGCTGGCAAAAGTAGTCAGTGGCCTGTTTATATGGGCGTGCGACAGGAGCGGGCAGAGAGGTTGTGGGGGTTTGCGTTGGAATTTATGCGTTAGCGGCCGGTTTGGGCGGCTTTGACCCAGGCGTCGAAGTCGGAGTCGGAACGGGGCGAGATAGATAATATGGCAATAAGGTGCTCGATTTCGTTGGCGGAGATAGAGCGTTCTTTATCGGTGATTGGTACGTCTTGGCGGCGGAGAGACAGGGAGGTTCTATCGGCGTTGATCTGGCGGCCGCTGAGTTCAAAGGCGATATGGGCTTTGCCCTTGGGACCGTCGGGGTAGGTTTGTTTACGGTTGAGGCGGTATTCTAGCTCGCCTAAATACTTGCCCTCGGCGTCGTAGGCTTGGTAGGAGACAGTATAGGTCCGGTCAGACGGCTGGCCTTGTCTGGGAGCTACGGTATCGTCGTAGTGAAATTTGAGATCTCGTACGAGGCTGGTTAGAGAAGTCAGGTTGATTTCACCGCCAAAGCCTTTGTCCTTGTACTGGAGGGCGGCATTGAGACGGCTCATGAGGCCTTGGTCGAGACGCTTGCGGTTTTCGGGGGCCTGGGCTGCTTGAGGTTGACCTTCGAGTATACCAGCGATGTCGACAGGTTGGCGGTTGTCGGGGGCTTGGGCGGCTCGAGGCTGGCCCTCCAGTATATGGGTGATGGCGGCTAGATCGGTTTCGGTAACTGCTTGAGAAGAATAGCTGGGCTGCTCTTCGCCGCGGACGGGGCGGTTGAGGCGGCGTAGCTCAAGTTTGCCTAAATCAAATTGGAGGGCAAAGAAGCCGGGCTGGCGGGTAGATTCTGGGTCGGTTGGTCCGGTGGTGATATAGGCAAGCGGATCGTGGGCGCGAGTGCGAGCGGCCAAGGTAAGGGCGGCGGCGGTTTTGCCATCGGGAGCATCCATGATTTGGCTAAAGCCGGCAGGACTGATACGGCCGGTTTCGGTTAGTTGGCGAAGGTGCTTGAGGAGCGACCAAGCTTGATCTTGGGTGATGGGTTCTCTGGAGGCGGTGTTTTCGGGTCCGGTTTGACTGTCGGGTTGGGTCTGGCCCCAGCGGTTTTGCCAGCCGGGCCGGCCTTGGACGCCGCGTCCGGCTCTGGCGTCGGCCTGGCGATCAATGATACCTGCGGTCTTGGCGGCCAGCAAAAGCAGAGCATTGTACTGGTCTTGTGTTAGGAGTTGGCTGTCTAGAATGCCGGTGACTTGGTCATAGGCTTGAGAATGACGCTCCTTGAGCTCGCTGATGGCAAGGGTTGCGGGGTCTTCCTCTTCGCCGTGAGCGTTGATGCCCCATATAGCGCTGGCGGCGATTTCGGTACTGACTCGGACGGGCTGCTGGGTGCCGTCTTGCTCTTCTATCTGCTGCTGGATGGCTGTTTCGGTTGTGCTGGCCAGATACATAGCTAGCTGATGATGCGGCTCCATATCCATCTGTTTGATCTGGTGAGATGTAAAGGCGGCTAATTCGCCTTGGCGGGCTTGAAAAGCGGTAATTTCTTGGACGAGTTGGTCGGAAGTGAGTTCGGTCTCTGGGCGGGTTCGCTGTTCGCCTGGCGTTGAATCGTGGGGCTCTGGGTGGGGGTTGAATTCAGTCATGAGGTCACGATAGCATAGATGCTTATGCTCAGGATAGGTTGGGCTGGTTTTTTGGGGGTGGTTGTGCTAAGGTGGCGCTAGTTGAATAGGGCGTTATGGTAAACCTCACCACTTTGCTAGCCCCGTTGCCGGTGGCGTACATTGGCGAAAGAGAGTGCCGCGACTGTTTGGCCATCTGGTTGAAGGTTGCGGAAGTCTGGTGGAACCGTCCATTTTTTGGACCCAGACGCGCAAAAGACGATGCGCGTCGTTTTTTGCGTTTAAGGAGAGTCTTATGAACGAGCAGGATATCAATCAACGACTATATGCCATGCGGCACTCGATGGCTCATATTATGGCCACGGCTATTCAGGAATTGTTCCCGGGAGCCAAGTTTGGGGTTGGTCCGGTGGTGGAGAATGGGTTTTACTATGATGTTGATGTTGAGCCGCGGTTGACGGACGACGATTTGGCTAAGATTGAGTCTAAGATGACCGAGATCGTCAAAGCGGACTACAAATTTGAACAGTCGCATATGGGCTTGGTGGAGGCGATTGATTTTTTTAGCCAGCGTAATCAAACCTATAAACTAGACCTTTTGAATGATCTCAAACGACATGGCACGACGGTGGCGAAAGAAATTGATCGGTCGCAGTTGGGCCTGGACGAGGGTTCGAAAGTTGATGAAGTTAGCATTTATCGCGATGGGCCATTTACTGATTTGTGTCGGGGGCCGCATGTCGAGAGTACGGGTCGAGTTGGTGTATTTAAGCTCATGCGGATATCGGGAGCGTACTGGCGAGGAGATGAGAACAACGCTCAACTACAGCGAATCTATGGTGTAGGATTTACAACTAAAGAGGAGTTGAAGACGTATTTGACGTTGGTGGAGGAGGCAGAAAAGCGCGATCATCGCAAGTTGGGCAAGGAACTGGATCTATTTGTGTTTAGTGATTTGGTTGGTCCTGGACTGCCCTTGTTTACCCCTCGCGGTACGATTGTGCGTGAGGTTTTGAATAATTATGTACAGGAGCTGCGGGAGACGCTGGGTGGTGGGTATGAGCAGGTAACTACACCGCATATTACGAAGAAAGACTTGTATGAGAAGAGTGGTCATTGGAAAAAGTTTTCTGAAGATTTATTTAAGATCACGACGCGCGAGGGACACTTGTTCGCTATGAAGCCCATGAACTGCCCTCACCACACGCAGATTTATGCCTCGCAATCGCGCAGCTACCGTGACCTGCCGATTCGCTACCGCGAGACGGCGGTGGTTTATCGTGATGAGCAGAGTTGCGAGTTGAGCGGATTGAGCCGGGTTCGAGCAATCACCCAGGACGATGCTCATGTATTTTGCCGCACTAATCAGATCGAGAATGAGATAGGCAAAATATGGGAAATTATACAAAAATTAAATAGTACTTTTGGTGTTGAACTTAGAGTTCGTTTTAGCCGGCATGATCCAAACCAGATGCAACATTATATTGGCGACGAGGCGATGTGGGAACGGGCAGAGACACAGGTAAAGGCCGTGATTGAGTCTAAGGTTGGTACTGATTATATCGACGGATTGGGTGAGTCGGCGTTCTACGGCCCGAAGATCGATTTTATGGGTCGGGATGCTCTTGGCCGAGAATTCCAGGCCGGCACGATTCAACTAGACTTTGGTCAGCCTGAGGGCTTTGATCTGACCTGCATTAACGAAAGCGGCGAACGTGAGCGGGTTGTGATGGTGCATGCGGCTATCATGGGTTCGATTGAACGGTTCATGGTGCTGGTAATCGAACAGACGGCCGGAGCGTTCCCTTTGTGGCTGGCGCCGGAGCAGGTACGGTTGGCGCCTGTTAACGATAGCCGTGAGCTGCTTGAGTATGCTGAGGAGCTGAGGGCGGAGTTTGCCAAAGCTGGCCTGCGAGCGATGGTTGATGCCAGCTCGGAGAGTGTAGGTAAAAAGATTCGGGCGGCTGGCCTGGCTAAAGTTCCCTATACCGTGGTGGTGGGAGAAAAGGAGCGAGAGACGGGGGAGGTGGCGC
>CAYOOH010000017.1:0-12608 GCA_964405545.1 uncultured Candidatus Saccharimonadales bacterium
GTCCTTGGACATCTGAGTTGCCATGAGGGGTACCCCATTTCAGATCGAAGCATTGTGTCCGATGGAACAGGTAAGAATATAACACTAAATACCGTGAATGTCAATGCTATTGAGCTCTTAGCGCACAAAAAAAACGCCCTTTGAGGGCGCTTTTTTGTGACTAAATTTGGGGCGCTAGCGCTTGGAGAATTGGGGCGCTTTGCGGGCTTTCTTGAGGCCGGGTTTCATCCGCTCTTTTTCGCGCGGATCGCGAGTGAGGAGGCCGGCTTTCTTGAGGGTGGGGCGCAAGTCCTCGGCCATGGCGTTGAGGGCTCGAGCAATGGCAAGGCGAGCAGCATCGGCCTGGCCGCGCTTACCACCACCTTGGATGTGGAGGCTGATGCGCAGTTTTTGGTCTTGACCGGCCAATTTGGTGGGCTGCTCGATAACCGTCATGAGAGCGGCGTTATTAAAGTAGGCGCTGGCAGGCTGGTCGCCGACCACGATTTCGCCCTTGCCGGGGTAGAGGCGAGCAGTAGCGATGGCTTCTTTGCGGCGGCCCAGACCGTAGTGATAGTGAGTGTTTTCAGCCATTAATTACTCCTGAGGGGTTTAGGATTCTGACCGACGTGAGGATGCTCGGCACCGACGTAGACCTTGAGGCGGCGCAGGCGATCATCCTGAAGGCGGTTCTTGGGTAGCATACCGGCAACCGCCTGCTCGATAACGGCGGCTGGGTTGCGGCGGATAAGCTCGGCCAAAGTTGTTTCTTTGATGCCGCCGGGGTAACCGGAGTGACGAAAGTAGCTCTTGTCCTCGAGCTTGTTGCCGGTGACAGCCACTTTCTCGGCGTTAATGACGACGATGTTGTCGCCGCAGTCAAGGTGGGGGCTATACTGGACTTTGTGTTTACCAAGAAGGTAGGTTGCAATAAGAGTAGCCAGACGGCCGAGGGTTTGATCGCTGGCATCAATCATGTACCAGTCGTGAGTTAGTTCGATTAGTTTGGGGGAGTAGGTCTTAAGCATTGGGGGTTTCCTCTGGGGCGGCCGTCTTGGACCTAGTGACAGCCTTGGCTTTGGTAGCTAGAGAGCTAGTGGTGTCCTTAGCGGCCGGGGTTGCCGGTTTTTGGTCGTCTAGCACAAGGGATAGTCGAGCCATAGGTGCGTTGTCGCCGCGGCGATTGGCAAGTTTGATAATACGGGTGTATCCACCCTGGCGCCCTTCGAAGGCCGGTACGAGCTCTTGGAGCATTTTTTGGGTAGCGTTTTCGGTTAGCAACTCGCGGCGCAGAGTGCGGCCGCCGGCAAGGGTGCCTTTCTTGGCGTGGGTAACGAGTTTTTCGAACTGAGGAGCTACCTCCTTGGCCTTGGCTTGGGTCGTAGTAATGGCTTCGTGAAGCACAAGCGAAGTGATCTGGCCGCGAATTAGGGCGCGGCGGGGACCAGCTTTGAGTTGGAGCTTGCGCCCGATGTATCCGTGGCGGTGCATGTCTAGTCTACCTTCTCCATGGTGGCAAAACCGAGCTCTGCCATCTTTTCTTTTACTTCGTCATAGGCCTTAGAACCAAAGCCTTTGAGCTCACGCAACTCGGTGTCGGACAGCTTAAGCAGGTCTTTGACGGTCTTAATATCGTTGTTAACCAGCGCATTGGTTGTGCGCGGGGATAGATTGATTTCTTCTACACTGATCTTGCCCGCACCCGACTCAGTTCGCTCTTCGTGAGCTTGAGCGGTGGCGTCGGTAATAGGATTGCCGGCCACAACCTGGAAATGCTCCACTAGGATCTCGGCGGCCTGGCGAATAGCATCGTGAGGTGTGATGGTGCCGTCGGTTTCGATCTCCATTACGAGGCGGTCGAGATCGGTCATCTGACCGACACGAGTGTTCTCGACATTGTATCGAACGCGAGCGACTGGGGAGTATAGAGCGTCTACGGCAATCATACCGACTTCGAGCTTTTCGGCTTCGCGATTCTCGACCGGGACGTAGCCACGGCCTTTTTCGACCTTGATCTCCATGCCAAGCTTGACTTTGTCGTTGTCGAGCGTAGCGATCAGCTGATCGGGATTAACGACTTCGACATCAGAAGTGGTTTTGATGTCGGCAGCGGTGACGGGACCTTTGCCGGACTTGGTTAGAACAATAAACTGTGGCTCATCGGAGTAAACGCGGAAGCGAAGTTTCTTGAGATTGAGGATAATTTCCACCACATCTTCTTTAACGCCCTCGATGGTTGAGAATTCGTGGGAAACGCTGTCGATTTTAACAGCCGTAACGGCAGCGCCGCCGAGGCTCGAGAGAATAACGCGGCGCAGGCTATTACCAAGGGTCATGCCATAGCCGGAATGCAGGGGCTCAATAGCAAAGGTGGCCTTGTTTCCTTGGTCTTCGACAGACTTTAGCTCCGGGAGCTGAATCGGATGTAACACGTTGATCGTCCTTTCCTTATCTTGAGTAGAACTCGATGATTAATTGCTCGTGGATGTCTTCAAGTATGTCTTCGCGGGCGGGCGCGCCAGTAACTTTGCCGGTCAGCTTCTTGGCCTCAAAGGTGAGCCAGCGAACAGAAGTGGCGTTGGCGGCCAGTGTCTCGGCTAGTTGCTTAAAGTAAGCGTTGCTGGCGCTCTTGGGGCGAACACTAAACTGATCGCCGGCCTTGAGCTGGATAGACGGAATGTCGACACGGCGGCCGTTGAGTACGAAATGACCATGAGTCACCAACTGACGAGCCGACTGACGGCTAGGGGCCAGGCCCAGGCGGTAGACGGCGTTGTCGAGTCGCTGCTCAAGCAGAGTTAGCATGATGTCGCCGGTATTGCCGGTCCGGCGCTCGGCCTCACGAACGAGTTTGGCGAACTGCTTCTCGAGCAGGCCGTACATGCGCTTGACCTTTTGCTTCTCGCGAAGCTGGATGGCATACTGACTGGGTTTGTTGCGGCCACCGTTGGGACCGTGCTGACCCGGTTTGTAGGGGTGCTTGGTGAGGCCCTTAATGGCCTTGGGGTGGAGGGCGACTGCCTCGCGGCGGCTTTGTTTAACAATGGGTGTAAGATTGCGGGCCATTAGACTCTCCGTGCCTTTCGTGCTCGGACGCCGCCGTGAGCGACGCCGGTAACGTCTTTAATGCTAGCCACCGAGATGCCAAGGGTGGTTAGAGCGCGGATGGCGGACTCGCGACCGCTGCCAACACCGTTTACCAAGACCTCTACTTTGCTGAGACCATAATCTTTGGCGGCGGTAGCGGCGCGCTCGGCTGCGGTCTGGGCGGCGTAGGGCGTACTCTTGCGCGACCCCTTAAAGCCCGAGCTACCAGCACTCGCCCACGACAGAGCATTACCGCGATCGTCGGTGAAGGTCACAATAGTATTATTGAAGGTTGCTTGCACGTGCATCTGGCCAGACGCAACCGAACGCTTGATCTTGCGTCGGCGGGCAACTGAAGTGGATTTTTGAGCGGTTTTTGCCATCTTATTCCTTAGATTACGTCTTAGCAGAAGCTTTCTTACGGCCAGATCCCATGGTGATCTTCTTGCCGCGCTTGGTACGAGCATTGGTCTTGGTGCGTTGACCGTGTACGGGAAGGTTTGCCTTGTGCCGGAGACCGCGATAGGCATTAATCTCTTTGAGGCGCTTGATGTTTTGGCTAACTTCGCGCTGGAGATCGGCCTCAACATGCTGGTTTTTGTCGATGTAGTCGCGAAGTTTGGAAACCTCTGCTTCGGTTAAGTCCTTCACTCGTGTGTCGGGGTTAACCTTGGTGGCCGCTAAGATTGTGCGGCTGGTGGTGGCGCCGATGCCGTAGATGTAGGTCAAAGCGACTTCGATTCGCTTGGCTTCGGGGATATTAACTCCGGAGATACGTGCCATTAGCCTTGCCTCTGCTTATGACGGGGTTTGACCGAGCAAATGACGCGCACAACGCCTTCGCGTTTGACTATCCTGCACTGCTCGCAAATTGTTCTGACGCTAGCGCGTACTTTCACGGAGTAATCCTTCGTCGTTAATTATCTTTGTCGGTAGACGATACGACCACGAGTAAGGTCGTAAGGGGTCATTTCTAGAGTGACGCGGTCACCGGGAATAATGCGAATGTAGTACATACGCATTTTGCCGGAAATGTGACCTAACACAACATGGCCGTTCTGGAGCTCTACCCTGAATAAGGCGTTTGGTAGAGACTCGAGGACGGTACCTTCAAGCTCAATTACTTCCTTTGTGGGTTTCTTGCCGGGCTTACCGGATTTTGTGCTTTTTTTAGCGTCTGACATATCAATGACTACAGTTTGTGATTATAGATAAATGAATGGGTGTTGTAAAGGCTTTTGTATCTGTTTTTGGGATGTTTTGGACAAATTCTTGCATTAGTATTGCTCGTATGATGTAGTAATGGCTTGGGCCTCAAGTTGTTTGAGGGTCTCTAGAGCAACGGAGACGACAATGAGCAGCCCGGTGCCGCCAAAGGTTAGTACCTGGCTTTTGGTAAAGGCTTGGGCGATAAAGGGCAAAATGGCGATAATACCGAGCCCGACGGCACCGGCTAGAGTGATGCGGTTAACGACCTTGCGCAGATAGATGGCGGTTTGGTTGCCGGGGCGGATGCCGGGAATGAAGCCGCCTTGTTTTTGGAGATTTTCGGCAATGTCCTTGGCATTGAAGACAACTGATGTGTAGAAGTAGGTAAAGCCGACGACGAGCACAAAGTAAGCTACTGCATAAATCCAGCCGTTGGGAGAAAACCAGGTGGTAAGGTGGGTGGCGAGATTGGCAACCCAATGGGTTTTGGCGCTTGCTAGCACTTGGCCAAGGAGACCTGGAATGGCCAGGAAAGCGAGGGCAAAGATGATAGGAATAACTCCAGCTGTGATGACGCGAATCGGTAGATGAGTGTCAATACCGGCATAAACACGACTGCCACGAGTGCGCTTAGCGTACGACACCGGAATGTTGCGCTGACCCTCATTGAGAAGGACGACAAAGGCAATGATACCAAGGGTAGCTACCAGGAAGGCAATGAGTGTGATGATTTTGCCGGCGTCCCCACTAGCAAGGCTTGCAAACTGCCCCCCGACGGTAGGCAGACTGGAGACGATGCCTCCGAATATGATGAGCGAAATACCGTTGCCTATCCCCTTCTCGGTGATAATTTCACCTAGCCACATGAGCAACATGGTACCGGCGGTAATGGTGGCAGTCATGAGGACCCACTGCAGTAGGTTGGGGTGGCCAATAACATCGGTGCCGGCAACCCGAACCGAGGTTTGCTGAATGAGAAAGACCATGCCAAATGACTGTATGAGCGCCAATGGCAGGGTGAGCATACGTGTGTATTGGCCGAGTTTCTTGCGTCCTGTCTCACCCTCTTTTGACAAAGCCTCGAAGCGCGGTACGACTTGCTGCAGGAGCTGCATTATGATGGAAGCGTTAATGTAGGGTCCTACGCCCATCATAATGATTGAGAAGTGGGCCAAGGCACCACCCGAAAAAACGTCGGCGAAGCCAAGAATCTTGTTGGAGTTAAAGATGAACTTGAGGAAGTTAGCCAAAGCGGCATTATCCGGCACCGGCACTGGGATATGAGCCAAGAACCGAAATAGCACTAAGAGCCCAAGCACCACCAGCACCCGCCGGCGCAGATCTGGAGAACGATAGACCTGCTTGAGCGAAGCTAGATTCATGCGGCGACTGGCTGCTCGGTTGTGGTGTCGGAGGCCAGAGCCGCATCACTCGTGGGCCGAGTGGCAGCCTTGGGACTACGGACAAAGGCGATGATTTGGACTGTACCTCCAGCGGCTTCGACGGCCACCTTGGCGCTAGCACTAGCGGCGTGGACCTGAATGGTTAGCTTGTGCTTGAGGTCGCCCTGGCCCAGCAGTTTGACAGGCTGCGAAGCCTTCTTAACAAGACCAGCAGAGCGCAGAGTCTCGAGATCGATGGTAGAGTTGGCCTTGAAAGAGGCTAGCGAGCTGAGATTAACGACCTGGTAGATGGTTTGGGAGAGAGGCGAGAAACCGCGCTTTTTGGGCAAACGCTTAGCGAGCGGGTTCTGTCCACCTTCGAAACCGAGGCGAACGCCGCCGCCGGTACGGGCATTTTGACCCTTAGTACCGCGACCAGCAGTCTTGCCATAGCCAGAACCGATACCGCGACCGACGCGCTTGCGATCTGGGCTAGATTGGAGTTGTAGTTCGTGAATTTTCATGATGGGTTCCTAGGCCGCCACGGCTTCGGCGGATGCTTTCTTTTTGGCTTCGGACTTACCTGGGATGGCCTTGAGCCGAGACAAGGCCAGAGCGGTAGCGTAGGCGTTGTTAACTTTGTTGCTCGATCCGAGAGACTTAGTGAGTAAGTCGTGAATGCCGGCAATTTCGACTACGCTGCGGACGGCTCCTCCGGCGATAACACCAGTACCAGCTGAAGCGGGCTTGAGTAGAACTTGGGCGCCTGCGAACCGCACCGTAATCTCATGCGGGATGGTCTGATTCTTGAGCGGAACGGTCACCATTTGACTCTTGGCTCGAGCGACGGCCTTGGCAATCGAGGTCATAACCTCGGAGCCTTTGCCGACGCCGACGCCGACGCGACCTTTGCGATCACCTACCACTACTGTAGCGCGGAACCGGAAGCGACGTCCACCCTTGACTACGCGGGCAACCCGGTCGATGGCAATAACTTTTTCTTCGAATTCTTTGGGCTCTTGGGTAATCGCCATGTCTAAAACTCCAATCCTGATTGACGTGCAGCCTCTGCTAGAGCGTGAAGGCGGCCATGATAGAGGCGGCCGTTGCGGTCAAAGACGATTTGCTTGATGTTCTTGGCTCCTGCGGCGGCGGCAATTTGCTGACCCACCCAGGTGGCTTTATCGGTCATGCTGCCTTTGACTTCCTTGTGACCGACTGTTGATACGTAGGCCAGAGTGTGACCTTTTGTATCATCGATAACCTGTGCCGTGACATGTGACAGGGTAAGTTTGACTGACAGGCGCGGTCGCGCAGTAGTGCCGGAGACGGTGGCGCGGACCCGAGCGCGACGACGCTGTAATTTGTTGAGGGTAGTGTTTGTCATAGTGGTTTAACCTTTGGTGGCGGTCTTTCCGGCCTTGCGGCGGATCCGCTCTTCTACATATTTTATACCCTTGCCCTTGTATGGTTCGGGCTTCTTGAGGGCGCGCAAGTTGGCGGCGACTTGGCCCACCAGCTGCTTGTCGTGACTGAACAGGGTGATTTGGTTCTTCTCGATTTTGGCCTCAACGCCAGCCGGAAGCTGGAAGTTGACCGGATGGGAGAAGCCCAGGCTGAGAGTAATGACATTACCGCTCACACTGGCGCGGAATCCAACACCGTTAATCTCGAGTACACGGGTAAAACCAGCCGATACGCCCACTACCATGTTATTAACAAGCGTGCGCATGAGGCCAAACGACCGGCCTGTCTCGGGGGTTTCTACGCTTTTGCTGAGGGTGAGGGTACTGTTGACCTGCTCGAGCGCGATGCCCGGCAAGAGGTCGAGCTCAAGAGAACCCTTGGAGCCGGTAACGGTCAGGTGGCGATCGGCCAACTCGACGGTGACACCGGCGGGAATACTAATTGGTTTTCGTCCAATTCGGCTCATCTTACCACACCTTGCAAATTAATTCGCCGCCCAGGCCCTGTTTGCGAGCGTCGCGTCCGGTCATAACCCCGCTAGAGGTAGAAAGAATGACCAGGCCGCGTCCACCTAGGACGAGGGGGATGTCTTTTGCGCTTGTGTAGACTCGGCGACCCGGCTTGGAAATCCGAACCAGTGAGGTTATGACCTCGGGGTTGTCCAGAAGGGTGATTTCGAGTGATTTGAAACCTTTGTCTTGGCCGACTTTGACGTCTTCGATAAAGTGGTTGGCTTGAAGTATGTCAGCCACTTGCTGCCTTATTTTGGAATAGGGCATAACGATGTTTCGCTTGCGCGCAGTGTTGGCATTGCGAATTCGGGTCAAAAGGTCGGCGATTGAATCATTAAACATTGTTCGCTCCTTTTACCAGCTAGCCTTAGTAACGCCAGGGATTTGCCCCTTGGAGGCAAATTCACGGAAACAAACCCGGCAAAGACCAAATTTACGGATGTAACCACGCGGTCGACCACAAACCTGGCAACGGCGCACGATGCGCGTCGAGAATTTAGGTTTGCGCGTAGCTTTTACTACTAGTGCAGTACGTGCCATTATGCAGTCCTCCTGATCGGAAAGCCCATTAACTCTAACAATTTTTTGCCTTCGGCCGGTGTCTTGGCGGTCGTTACAATGTTGACCTGAAGCCCGTGAGCGGTACCAACCTCGTCAAAGGGAATTTGCGGGAAGATGCTGTGGTCGGGCAGACCGAGCGAGTAGTTGCCATGGGGGTCAAAGGCAGTGTCGGAAATGCCGCGGAAGTCGCGAATGCGGGGCAGCACAACGCTCACTAGCAGATCGAGGAATTCCTGGGCTCGATCACCGCGCAGCGTGACGGTGGTGCCGACTTTGTTGCCTTCGCGCAGTTTGAAGCTGGCGATGCTCTTGCGAGCCACAGTAGTAACCGGGTGCTGACCGGTGATGCGCGCTAGTGTATCGGCGGCGGCATCAAGATGCTTGGCATCACTGACTGCGCGGCCCACACCGGCACTCACCACGACCTTGGTGATACGGGGGACTTGGTGAGGGTTAGTGTACTTGAACTCTTGCTTGAGGCCCGGTACAGCTATATTCTGGTATTTTTCTTGATATCTGTTCATTGTTTCTTACCTTCGGTCTTGGCAGCCTTTGCCTTGGTATCGGGCTTAGCCTTGGCGTCAACCTTGTCTAGTTTGCTAGCCTTGCCGGCATGGTTGGCACTTACTTTATAAATGCGCTCCTTGGTGCCGTCGGGCTTGATCTCGTAGCTAATGCGGGCCGGCTTGCCAGAGGCTGGGTCAATGACCATGACCTTGGAGGCGCCGATGGGCTTGGTGATGTCGAGAATGCCGCCGCGGGGCTGCTTTTGCGAGGGTTTGGTGTGGCGTTTGACGATGTTAATGCCTTCTACTACGACTTTGTTTTCGGCCGGCAACACGGCAGTGACGGTGCCGGTCTTGCCTTTGTCGCGGCCGGTAATGACGATGACTTTATCGAGCTTGCGGAGTTTCATTACAGCACCTCCGGAGCAAGTGAGATAATCTTCATGTAGCCGCCGTCGCGCAGTTCGCGAGCGATCGGGCCAAAAATACGGGTGCCGCGTGGCTGGCCGTCTTTGTTGATCAGGACAGCGGCGTTCTCGTCAAAACGGATGCTCGAGCCGTCGGGACGCTTGGACTCTTTGACTGTCCGGACAACAACCGCGCGAACGACGTCTTTTTTCTTGACGCCAGCGCCGGGGAGAGCCGCCTTAACGCTGCAGATAATGATGTCTCCGACCGCGGCATAGCGGCGGCGCGAACCACCCAGGACTTTGATACAAAGCAAGTCCTTGGCGCCGGAATTATCGGCCACTTTTAATCTGGTTTCTGCTTGGATCATATTAAGCCTCCATCTCCTTGGCCGTGACCTTGCGAGCCACTACCCAGCGCTTGTCACGAGACAGCGGACGAGTCTCGGTGATTTCGACTAGATCGCCAACGTGCATGGTGTTGTCGGCGTCATGAGCCTTGAATTTGGTGGTAACTTTGTATTTTTTGCGATAGATAGGGTGCTCTTTTACGCTTGAGACAGCTACTACAACGGTCTTGTCCATTTTGTCGGAGACGACGGTCCCCCGGAGTGTGCGGATCATTGGGTCGCCTCCTTTCTGGCGATTTCGCGCTCATGCTGAATAGTGAGGGCGCGAGCAATTGTTTTTTTATGTGCAGCCTGGGTCTTGACGGCTTTGACTTCCTTGGTCCGGCTATCAATGATGGCCTGGGCTAGGGCTTTGCGCTCGGCGGTGATTAGCTCAGCCAATTCGGGATCGGTTTTCTTGGTGATGTCGAGGATTTTCATACCTGGACCTCCCCGGGAGTGGTGCGCGTCACAAAACGAGTGCGGACGGGTAGCTTGTGAGCTGCGAGGCGCATGGCTTCTTTGGCTACCTCCTCGGTGATGCCGTCCATTTCGAACATAATGGTGCCGGTGCGGACTTTGGCGGCGTAATGATCGACCGAGCCCTTACCGGATCCCATCCGGACTTCGGCCGGCTTCTTGGTAACGGGGGTGTCTGGGAAGATACGGATCCAGATTTTGCCACCACGCTTGATGTAGCGAGTCATGGCACGGCGAGCGGATTCGATCTGGCGGCTGGTGATGCGGTCGGAGCTTTCGGCCTTGAGACCGTAGCGGCCGAAGGCGACTTCGATGCCACGGGTTGCGTCTCCGCCCATGACGCCCTTCTGCTGCTTTCTGTACTTGGTTTTCTTTGGCATTAACATGGTGAATAGGCTCCTAAAACTTGGTACCTTTATAGATCCAGACTTTGACGCCAATGACACCGAAGGTGGTCTTAGCCAAAGCGGTTGCAAATTCAATATCGGCGCGGAGGGTGTGAAGGGGAATGCTGCCCTGAGCAACGTTCTCGCGGCGGGCCATCTCGGCACCGTTGAGGCGACCGGCGATGGCGACTTT
This sequence comes from uncultured Candidatus Saccharimonadales bacterium, assembly GCA_964405545.1. GTDB lineage: Bacteria > Patescibacteriota > Saccharimonadia > UBA4664 > UBA4664 > CAYOOH01. Next base: position 10,559 of record CAYOOH010000017.1, read on the forward strand.
GGCACCAAGGGCGCCGGATTTCATGGCGTTCTCAACTGACATTTTCATAGCCCGGCGGAAGGAGATGCGGCGCTCAAGCTGGCCGGCGACGTTCTCGGCCACGAGTTGGGCATTGATTTCTGGCTTCTTAACTTCTTCGATCGAGACCTTGACCGGACCAGTGGCAATCTTGGCTAACATGGTCTTGAGCTCTTCGGCGCCTGCACCGCCGCGGCCGATGACAACGCCGGGCTTGGAGGTGTGGATGGTAACGACAAGCTGACCGGCAGTGCGTTCGAGGTCGACGCGGGCAACGCCGGCGCGCTTGGCCAATTTGGCGCTTAGAGCACGGCGAATCTTGAGATCTTGGATGAGTAGCGTAGCGTAATCGCGGCTAGCGAACCAGCGCGACTGCCAGTCGTGATCGACCTGAAGGCGCATACTGCGGGGATTGACTTTTTGACCCATTATTTGGCCTCCTTTTGGGCGCTCGATTTGGTTTTGGCGGCCTTGCTAGTGAGTGTAGCAGCCGACTTGCCATCGGTGACAATTACGGTTATGTGGCTGGAGCGCTTGCGGATAGCACTGGCGCTACCTTTGGCTCGTGGCATGGAGCGCTTGAGTGTGGGACCGGGGCCGATGAGAACGGATTCGATCACGAGATCGGCGGCCTTGGCGTGATGGTTATTCTCGGCGTTGGCGATGGCTGAAGTCAAAACCTTGCCGACGGGGCCGGTGGCGCGTTTGTCGGTGTTGGCTAGGATTACCTGGGCATCGACAGCGCGGCGGCCACGAATGAGAGCGGCGATGAGACCGGTCTTGCGAGCTGAGGTGCCGACAAATTTAGCGGTTGCTTGGGTGCGCATTACTTGCCACCCTTGGCTAGCTTGCCGCCATGGCCACGGAATTTGCGGGTGGGCGAAAATTCGCCGAGTTTGTGACCGACCATGTTTTCGGAAATGTAAACGGGGACGTGCATTCGACCGTTGTGGACGGCTACGTTGTGACCAACCATCTCGGGTGAAATGGTTGAGCTGCGCGCCCAGGTCTTGAGAACGGATTTGTCGCCGGCCGGCAGCGCCACAATGCGCTTGAGTAGCCGCTCGTCGACGTATGGACCTTTTTTGAGTGAACGACTCATGTTAGCGTCTCCTACCTTTACCACGGCCGCGGATGATCATGGCGTCGGTAGATTTGCGGCGACGAGTCTTGAGACCCAGTGCCGGCTTACCCCAAGGCGTCTTTTGGCCGTATTTATAAATTGCTGTTGGCTGAGCGCCTTCACCACCACCGTGCGGGTGGTCAACCGGGTTCATAGCTTTACCACGGACAGCCGGACGCCAACCAAGGCGGCGGCGGCGGCCAGCCGAACCGTATTTGATGTTTTGGTGTTGCTCGTTACCAACGGTGCCTATGGTTGCTTGGCAATTCTCATTGACCAGGCGGACCTCGCCGGACGGCAGCTTAACTTGGACAAAGCCGTCACGAAGAGACTCCTTGGACACGAGGCTGGCCTTGGCCCCGGCAGAGCGAGCAATCTGGCCGCCACGGCCCAAAACGAGCTCGATGTTGTAGATCTGGGTGCCGGCCGGAATATTCTTGAGAGCCAGACGGTTACCGGTGCGAACGGCGGCATCGGGTCCAGAAGCGAGCTGGTCGCCAACCTGCATACCGGATCCAGCTAGAACGTAGACGAGCTTACCGTCTTCGATCTTAACCAGAGCGATGTGGGCGCTGCGGTTGGGGTCGAACTCGATGGCCTGAACAACGGCCGAGGAGACGGACTGGAAATCGAAATCGACCAGGCGATAGAAGCGCTTAACGCCGCCGCCGCGGTGGCGAACAGTGATTTTACCTTGGTTGTTGCGGCCAGAAGTGGCCCGCTTGATGACAATAAGCGAACGAGTAGGCTTTTTCTTGGTGATGACGGCGGTGTCGGCCGTGGTCATACCGCGACGGCCGGGGGTAGTGGGTTTGTAGAGTTTGATTGCCATTATTTTGCTCCCTCGAATAGCGCGATGGACTGGCCGGCCTTAACTTTTACCATGGCTTTTTTGACGTCTTTTTGGCG
>CAYOOH010000017.1:12708-14206 GCA_964405545.1 uncultured Candidatus Saccharimonadales bacterium
TCTTGGGTAATGACGATTTTATCGGCATTCATAACCTCAAAGATGTTGAGGTAGGTGGCGGCTACGGTCTTGAGGCCGGCTACGTTGCGGGTAGCGCGCTCGATTAGGCTATCCTTGGCGGCAACGGCCAGGAGGATGCTGCCCGTGAGGCCGATTTTGGTCAGAAGTTCGACGGTCGGCTTAACCTTGCCTTCGGGAGCAGAGAAGCTCTCGAGGATCACAATGTCACCGGCCTGAGCGCGGAGGCTGAGGGCCTGGCGGATGGCCTGGCGCTTCATCCGAACGGGCATGGTGAGACTGTAATTTTCGGAGCCGGTGGGGCCAAAGACGACACCACCACCGCGCCAATGCGGGACGCGGATAGAGCCAACGCGGGCGCGGCCGGTGCCTTTTTGACGCCAGGGCTTTTTGCCGCCGCCCTGAACCTCGCCCCGCTTGAGGGTGCTGGCCTTAGCCAGGCGGCCGTTGGCCAGGTAGGTGCGGTAGGCTTGGCCGATCAGTTCGTGGTTGGCCTCGACATTAAAGACGGCCTGATTGAGCTTGACGGTAGCCTCGTGCTTGGTGCCGGTCTTGGAGTAAGAGGTTGCGGTTGCCATGGTCTAAAGCCCCCTTACCGTTACGAGGCCGCGTTTGGGGCCAGGGACGGCACCGGAGATGGCCAGAACATTGAGAGCTGGATCTACTAGCATAACCTTCAGGCCGGCAACGGTGACTTGGTCGTGGCCCATACGGCCGGCCATGCGCATACCCTTGAAAACATGCTCAGGGTAGCCGGAGCCAATGGAACCGGGGGCGCGATAGTTGTGCGAACCGTGAGTCTTGGGGCCACGGCTAAAGTTGTGGCGCTTGATGGTGCCGGCGAAGCCTTTGCCCTTGGAGGTGCCGGTTACCTGGACGGCGTCACCTGTCTCAAAGACGGTCACGTCGAGCTGGGCGCCGACTTCGAGAGCCATGGCCTCGACTGCGGCTGCCTCGCGAGCTTTGGTGTCCGGGTGGCCGGCCGGGATGTCCTTGATGCGGATTTCGCGCATAACACGCGAGTTAGCACCGGCAGCCTTGAGGTGGCCGGCCTGAGGCTTGGGCTGGTGTTTTGCCTGCCCAAAACCAATTTGAACGGCATTATAGCCGTCCTGCTCCTGCGTCTTGAGTTGCGTAACCACACACGGCCCTGCCTGAATAAGGGTGACGCGCATGACGTTGCCAGCCTCATCGAAGAGCTGTGTCATTCCGAGTTTTGTACCGAGAAGAGCCTTCATGTTGATCCTAGCTTTATGCATAAATAAGCGCTAGGTAGTGGTGGTATCTCCATGTTGGGTAAGGAGACCGGCCACATCCTAGGCAAATACTAGCTGAGTATAGCTTATCTGGGCTGACTATGTCAACAGGTAGAATGATGGCAGCTAACGAGTGGGCCGCTTGCGACGAAGCAGGCGGAGCTCTTGGCCTAGAGCTCGATTCATCATGAGCAGGCCGGTAATTGCAAGGGTGGCACTGACGG
>CAYOOH010000018.1:0-14131 GCA_964405545.1 uncultured Candidatus Saccharimonadales bacterium
GGGAGACTTTGGTAAGGGCTGACTTGAGGGCTAGGTAGCCACCGGCTGGAACGCCGGCTGACTTGAGAGTGTGCTTGGTAGTCAGACTGGCGCCGGTTTTGACAATGTAGCCGGCTAGGTCAACGGGCCGGTCGTTAGGGTTGTAGAACTCGATGAACTCGTCGTTGGCGTCGGTCAGGGGTGAGGCTGGGTCGGGCAATAGCTCGGTGACGAGGATTTCGGGGTAGTCGCCTGGAGCCTGGACACCTGCGACCTGGCCGTCCTCGCTCTCTGTTTGGCTAGTGGGCGGAGCTTGGGATCCGGGCGCGGCCTTGGGGGCAGGCGACGGCACGGGGGTGAAGGTGTTGGCGGCGGCTAGCGTGGGGGTGGTGGTCCAGATCCAGGTGTTGTCGGGCCGTTTCATCCAGCCAGCGCCCGGGATGGCAGTGGACCAGGTGGTGGTGTCAACAACGACGCCGCCGGAGTCGAGAAGCTTGATGGTATTGGTGGTGGTGCTGGCAGTGACGGTATTGACCAGGGACCAAGTAACATCGGCGGCGGTCAAGGCTATGTAGCCGCCAGGCGGAATGGTTTGGTCGGGTAGCGTCTTGGGAGCGGCGGTGCCGATTTGAATACGGTAATCGCCGAGACTGAGCGGCTGGTTGGTGGTGTTATGGAACTCGGTGTATTCGTCGTGGGCGTCGGTCTGGGGCGTGACAGGATCGATGAGTAGCTCGGACAGCTCAAGGGGAGCGGGCGGATTGGCCAGAGCGACGGCTGGGATGGTGAGTAGCTGAGCCAGGAGAGCACAAACCAGAACGACAGCGCGAACATGCATAGTGAAAGCTCCGAGTTAGTTGCTTCGTCACCCTCACGAATTGTCTTGAACATATACCGAACGCAACCTGAGAGCAAGCACGAGCAGGTTATTAAAAAGTTGAGGCGCCGTCCCGAGGGACGGCGCCGATGGATTAGTGGGTCGAGCGACGAGAGCCAGGACGACGGCCATGAGGACAGCGACGCAGAGCCCCAAAATCATGTGAGACGGCTTCACTTCACACCTCCTTTCGGCAGAGGTAGAGAGAGATTGCAAGCTTATTTTACCTAGTTTTCTAGTAAATCAATGACCAGGGCAGCCGACCAGGAGAAGTTGCGGGCGCCGAGGCCGTCGCCGGTTAAGGGATTGTAGTATTCGCGGAAACCACTGCGTTGGACAAGAGCGAGGGTTTGGAGGCGGAGGTGATCGGCGGCGGTCGTATAGCCGTAGCGCCGGAGGCCGCGGATGACAAACCAGTTCATATTGATCCAGACGGGTCCTTTCCAGAAGCGCTTGGGCTCGAAATGGGGGCTGGTGAGGGGGACGGTGGGCAGCGGATGGGGAGAATTAAAACCGTGGTCGGTCGAGCCAAGGAGGTCGTGGAGGTGTTTGGCGTGGGCTGGGGAGGCGGTACCGGCAAATAATGGCATGAAGGCGGCGATGGTGGGCGTGCAAAGGGATTGACCGGAGACGAGCTCGCGGCCGCAGTAGAGCTGACAATCGTGATCCCACAGGCTCTCGAGAGCCCGGCGAGTGGGAGCAAAATGGGCATGGAGATCGGCCGGGACGGATTGACCGATGGTTTCGGCCAGGCGCTCGAGCGACTCGTTGGCGGCGGCCAGGACGGCATTAAAAACAAGATCTTGGATGACGACTGGTGAATTTTGGATGATGGCGGCCGAGTCATAATGGTATTGCTTGAGTATGCGGGCCAGGGACAGCATCCGACGCAGGTCGCTGGGGGTGGCGCGCTCATCGGCCTTAACCCAGCGATACTCGCGCAGCCAGCGCCAGCGCCAGGGCAGGGCGGGGAGGTGTTCCATGGCTTCGGTCCAATAGGGGGTGTCGTCCATGCCGCATTCCCAGGAGTGAAGGCATGCCGCCAGACCGGTTCGGTTGGGGTCGCGCTCACGGTAGATCCATTGATGAAAGCGGGTGATGACGGGTAGGAGATCGGCAATGAGCTGGCGGCCCTGGTCTGGGGGCAGGGCGGCGGCTACGGTCTCGGCGGCGATGGCCAGCATGGGTGGCTGGGTGATGCCAGAGGTAGTGAGGCCGCGCGGTGACAAATGGCCGACTCCCCAAGCCAAGCCTTCTAGGCGATAGGGCAGGCGGGGGTTGTAGATCATATGGGGCATAAAACCGTTGTCCCACTGACTGCGAATGAGGCTGCGGAGTTCGGTGGCGGCGCGGGCGGGGTTGGTGTGAGCGAGGCCAATGGCAATAAAACAAGAATCCCACAGCCATTGATGGGGATAGACACCGGGAGCAGGACGCGTCCAGGCGCCTAGGTCGTTGCGAGTTAGGACGGTTGAGGCCTGGGTGCGGAGGGCGGCGAGCTGGGTTTTGGAGTGGTCGGGGGTAATGGCGCGGTTGATCCTGGTTAATGGCTGATTAGGTAGGTGACATCGAGTAATTACGCTTGTGGTTATAAGGTTAGCGGACAGGGTAGAAGGTGTCGAGGGTCAAGGCTGACTTACGAACCGGGATTGGCGCTTATGCTACAATGAGGGTAATTATGCGCATATCTGATGGTGAATTAAAGACGCTATTGTTGAATTCGGGCTTGGTTGATCCAGCCGTCCTGGAAGAAGCCATGCCTAAGGCCGAGGGCGATGAGTCACTGTTGTCGACGGTCTTGAAGAAAAAAATGATCAGCGAGAAGGACCTGGTCAAGCTGTATGCCCAGAGTATTGACACGCCGTATGTGGAGCTGGCCGAGGTTAAGATTCCGCGAGAGTTATTGCTGAAGATTCCGGAGCGGATCGCCCGCAAGTATCAGGTCGTGCTGTTTGGAATTGAAGAGGACCAGCTGCAGCTGGCGATGGCGGACCCGGAGGATTTCCAGGCGGCTGATTTTATTACCAAGCAGGTGGGGGGACGGCTCAAGATTTATATGGCGGCGCCGGCCGATATTGTGGCGGCCCTGGATCAATATAAGGGCGAGATTTCGACCGAGATTACCAAGGCGATTAAGGACTCGAGCGCCGAGTCGGCGTCGGTGGAGAAGGTGTCGGCCAAGGATCTGGCGGAGGATGCGCCGATCGCCAAGACGGTCAATGTGATCCTAGAATACGCCATTAAGTCGCGGGCGTCGGATATTCACATTGAGCCGCGGGAGAATATCGTGCAGGTGCGCTACCGGGTAGATGGGGTGCTGCGGGAAACTATGACGCTGCCCAAGCCGATACTAGCGGCGGTGGTGTCACGGATTAAGATCTTGGGCAACCTGAAGATCGATGAACATCGGATCCCGCAGGACGGGCGGTTTAAGTTTGTAGTGGGCAGTAAGCAGGTAGCCTTGCGGGTGTCGACACTGCCAATTATGGACGGCGAGAAGGTGGTGATGCGGATTTTGGATGAGTCGGCCCGGGCGCTGACCTTAGAGGAGCTGGGTTTTACCGGCCATGCCTTGGAGACGATTGTGCGCAACTTGCACAAGCCGCACGGAATGACGCTCGTGACGGGTCCAACCGGATCGGGCAAGAGTACGACGCTGTATTCGGTATTGAGTTTATTAAACACGCCAGGGGTCAACATCTCGACGGTGGAGGATCCGGTGGAGTACCGGGTACAGGGGGTGAATCAGACCCAGACGAACGCCAAGGCCGGAATGACGTTTGCGGCCGGTCTGCGGGCGCTCCTGCGCCAGGATCCCAATATTATTATGGTGGGTGAGATTCGAGACGGGGAGACGGCCGACCTGGCAGTGCAGGCAGCGCTGACCGGACACGTGGTGTTGAGCACGCTGCACACCAATAACGCAGCAACGACGCTCCCCCGCTTGTTGGATATGGGGATCGAGCCGTTTTTGATTGCCAGTACCGTTAATACGGTGATTGGACAGCGCTTGGTGCGGCGGTTGTGCGGGGTGTGCCGGCTGCCGTATGTGCCGGAGGGGACGGAGTTGGCCAATATTAAGCATGATTTCCAGCTAGAGGCGGCGCTGAAACGGTTTAATGAGATCAAAGGTACGCCCGGAGTGCTGGAGGCACCGGCTCCGGATCCGGCAGCAAAAGCGGCTGAAGCGGCCAAAGAGGCGGCGATTGTGCCGACGGAGCACAAGAAGAGCCGGGTAATCGCGCCCGAGCATGATATTGAAATGACGAAGAGTATTCTGGACAAGATCGCGTCTGATCCGAATATTATCAACCGGAGCGCGGCCGAGGCGGCTAAACCGGCAGCAGTGGCGTCGATGGCTCCGGCCCCAGCCAAGGCGGTGGAGACGGCGACGGCGGCTGATCCCAGAGAGCTAAAGGCCGGCCAGTTTTTGGTCTATAAGGCGGGTCCGGGCTGCGATGCTTGCGGGGGCGGAGGCTACCAGGGGCGGATGGGAATTTATGAAGTGTTGGAAGTGGATGAGGCGATTTCGAAAATGATTGTGGGGCGAGGAACGGCTACGGATATTCAAACGGCGGCGATTCGGGCCGGTATGTTAACGATGCAGCAGGACGGGTTTGTGAAGGCGCTTATGGGCTTGACTACGATCGAGGAAATTATGCGGGTGACTAGAGAATAATGGGTCAGTTTAGTTATAGTGCGCGCGATAAGACCGGAGCGATCACCAAGGGGTCGCTGTTTGCGGCTGATCGGGCGGCGGCCAGTGCGGCGCTGCAGAGTAAGGGTTTGACACCGATTCTGGTTAAGGAAGCGGCAGCGGGCAAGGGTGCCGGAGGGGGTCTGACAGGACGGCTGGCGGCTCTTAACAGGGTTAGTTTGCAGGATAAGGTTATTTTTAGCCGGCAGTTTGCCACCATGATTAATGCAGGCGTACCGATTGTGCAGAGTTTGAATATTTTGCGGGAGCAATCGGAGTCCAAGAAGCTGCAGACGGTGGTGGCAGATGTAGCCAAGCAGGTGGAGGGCGGCACAACGTTGGCTAACGCGCTGGCGACGCATCCAGAGGTGTTCAACGCCATTTATGTCAACATGGTGAAGGCCGGGGAGACGGGCGGGATCTTGGACCAGGTGCTGGATCGGCTGGCGACGCAACAGGAGAAGGATGCCGAGATTGTGTCCAAGGTTCGGAGCGCGATGATTTATCCGGCGGTGATTACGACGGCGACGGTGTCGGCTTTTTTCTTTTTGATGACGGTGATTGTGCCAAAATTGTCGAGTATTTTTGAGGACGCGGGGGCGCAGCTGCCGATTTATACCAAGATTATGTTGGCAATTTCGCATTTTCTGGTTAACTCGTGGTATATCGTGATTGGGGGAGTCGTAGCGGCGGTGGTGGTGTTTGTGCGGTGGCGGGCGACTGAGTCGGGTAGGCGGATAGTGGATCAGTTGATGCTGAAGGCGCCGATTTTTGGACCGATTTTGATGAAGGTGAATGTGGCTCGGTTTGCCCGGACGTTTGGATCGCTGATGGCGTCGGGGATTAGCGTGTTGGAGGCGATTAACGCGACCAAAACGGCGCTGGGGAGTAGTGTATACCGGGACGAGCTGGCGATTGTGGCTGATAAGGTCAAAAATGGCCGGCCGATGAGCGAGCAGATCCGGGAGAGCAAGAATTTTCCGGCGATTGTGGGGCAAATGCTGAGCGTGGGCGAGGAGACGGGCCAGATTGATTCGATTTTGCTCAAGCTGGCGGAGTTTTATGAGAAGGAGGTGGATACGGTGGTGGCCGGGATTACCTCGATTATTGAACCGATTTTGATTATGGTGCTGGGTGGGATGGTTGGATTTATTGTGATTAGCGTGTTTGGGCCGATTTCGAGTATTGGGAGTTCGGTGTAGACGGATCTTTGAGGGCGGTTAAGGGGACATAAAAGACCCGCTCCAAGGCTTGTTGGAGCGGGTTTGGCGGGTGGTTTGCTACTGGCCGTCCGCCGGGTCCGACTGGGCCGCGGCTCGAGCGGCTTGGCGGGTGGCGCGGCGCTGCTGACGCTCGACTTCGTGCCGCTCGATAGCGGCCTCGATCAGGAGTTCGGCGTCCTCTCGGCTGAGGCGCCCGAATCGAGGTCCTTCGGCTTGTGCCATGAGGTAGTCAACAGCCGTGGTGCGGGGATCGTCGCTGATGGCGGTTTCGGAGCGGGCCTCGTCGGCCAGGGCGTCGAGGGCCGCAACGATGGCCGGATCGTCGCGGGTGAGACGACGGATCTCGTCGTTGATGTAGACGACGACTTGACTAAGGGATGGCAACAAACCAGTACGGTGGCGCCACTCCCTTCGGACTGACATGACCGCCTTGTAACGCTCGCCTGGGAATTGCTGAGCGACCTCGGCGGCCAATTGCTGGAGGGTTTGCACGGTGTTACCCCTTTTCTCGGGTCCTGATGGGAACTGAAAGCAGGCAGCGTGTACTGTATTAGTAAATCATAAATAATCCACAAAGCAATGGCGGCATATGAGGGTGGGTCACCCTGGTATGCGCATCGACGCTTGATGGGTCCTGCCTTGTGATTGACAGCCAACCGTAAGCGCTTTATGATTTGGGTTAATAGAGCTTGAGAGCTTTATAGATCGCAAATTATAAGGAGGTGAGCACTCGTGTCCATTAATGTATTAAGGAAGCAGGGCGGTTTTACGTTGCTTGAGCTCCTGATTGTGATTGTGATTATTGGTATTTTGGCTTTGCTGATCATTCCTAACATTACCTCAGCACCCAAGAAAGCCCGGGATACTAAGCGTAAGACCGATATTACGACGGTTCGCAAGGGTCTTGAAGAATATTTTGTTAACAACAACGTTTATCCGGCGGCCTTGAGTGATCTGACGACCGGCTCGGCGCCGATTATTAAGACGCTGCCGACCGATCCCAAGAATAGCAGTCCGTATGTGTACACCTACACGCCAGCAAACACCAATACCACCTACACCCTGACGGCTTGCTTGGAGAACGACCAGGACAGCGGCACGGGAATTGTGACAGCGGTTAGCCCCTGTACAACCAAGACGTTCCAGGTTGTTAACAGCAACTAGTAGTCTTGTTTGATCTGAATAAAAATGCGGCCCTCAGGGGCCGCATTTTTTGTTGCTTTTATAAGCGTGAGCGTTATATAGTGATGGTAATTAAAAAATGGTGAGCACTCATGCTTAGGTCTGTATTAAGGAAGCAAGGCGGCTTTACGCTGTTGGAGCTTTTGATTGTGATCGTGATTATTGGTATCTTGGCCTTGTTAATTATCCCGAATATCACATCGGCGCCCAAGAAGGCTCGGGATACTAAGCGTAAGACCGATATTACGACGGTTCGCAAGGGTTTGGAGGAGTATTTTGTTAATAATAATGCCTACCCGGCGGCCTTGAGTGATCTGACGACCGGCTCGGCGCCGATTATTAAGACGCTGCCGACCGATCCCAAGAATGTCAGCCCCTACCTCTACACCTACACACCGGCCAGCGGTAACACCACTTACACGCTGACGGCTTGCTTGGAGAACGACCAGGACAGCGGCGACAGTGTGATTGCGCCGGTTAGCCCCTGCACAACCAAGACGTTCCAGTTGGTCAACGGCAACTAGATCCGGTCCGCTCCTTTCTTCAAACAGGAACTCTACCCAGAGTTCCTGTTTTGGATGGCAACCTCAAACCATAAGCATTACAATAAAGGTATGAAGGCAAGCGCAGACCGGGGCTTTACTCTTATTGAGCTAGTGGTAACGATTGCTTTTATGGGCGTAGTGATTGTGTCGCTGAGCGGATTGTTTATTAGTCTGCGCCAGACGAATCGAGCGGCTAATAATTACACGATTGCGACCCAGGTGGCTCAACAGTTGATTGAGCAGTACCGCAATACGCCTTACTCGAGTATCGCAGTGGGCGCCACAGATGTGACCAGCTCGGCGTTGGGGCCGTATCCGAGCCTTTTGACCCCTCGGAGCGCGACGGTAACAACCACGCAAGTCGATGCGGATGGGCTTAAGCAGATTGATGTGGCGATTAGCTACAAGGACAGGACGGGTACCCGGACCGTGGCTCTAACGACTCTGGTGTCTTATAAAGGTGTCAACCGATGACTCGCGAAGGCGGTTTTACGCTCCTGGAGCTATTGTTGGCTATTTCCATCTCGGCGGTGCTTATTCTGACGGTGGGCAATTTTACGGTTACCAGTATTGTTGGGAGTAATCAGGATTATAATAAGACGTTGGTGCTGACCAACGCCAAGGAGGCAGTTGGTATCGTGGCCCGGCAGATTAAGGCGGCGCGGTCGGTCCAGGCGGCCAACTCGGTCCCCGACACCAACGCGCCAGGCGGATCGAGCAGTCCGTACAGCTGGTCGGGGGTGGCCGGCAATGGCGCTACGCTGATCCTGGCGGTTCCGGCCCGAGACTCTAGCAACAATTTGATTTATGTTGATGGCCTGCATAATTCGCTTTATACAAATAATGTAATTTTTTATTTAGATGCGTCAACTCACAAGCTGTACCGGCGGATTCTGGCTAATGGTCTCGCTCCGGGTAACGCAGCAATTACGACTTGCCCGCCGGCGCTGGCTAGCGTCAGTTGTCCGGCTGATGCTGACGTGGTGGACGATGTGGCGAATTTGACGACTAGTTACTTGGATAGCAATAATTCTACGATAACTCTGCCGGCCGGCACGGAAGCGGTCCACTATACGGTGACGGAGACCCGGACAATTAGCGGCAAGGTTTATTCGGGGACTTACAGCACCATAGCAACGTTGAGGAATAAATAATGCGCCTATTACGACCAGTGGCAAATACTTGGAACAGGACGGGCAGTCAGGGAGGTTATGTACTGCTGCTTACGCTTATTACCGCCGTGGCGTTGTTTATCGCCTTGGGCGGGATTTTGACGCTTAGTACGATTAATTATACGACGTCTAAGCGAACGCTGTTTGACTTGAGTGCTCAGTATGTGGCAGAGGCGGGGGCAGATAAGGCGATTTTTGAAATTAATCAGGATAATGCTTATGTGGGTACCAATACGGTCTGCCCGATAAGTACGGCAGGATCGAATCCGGTAACGCTGTTTAATGATACGAACCGGGGCAAGGCGACGTATGAGAGTTGTATTACCAATGGCACGATCGCAAATGAGAAGGTTGTGTATGTAACCGCTAAGGTTTACACGTCGTCATCGGCTGCTAATCCCCTATCGGTGCGCAAACTGAAGGTGGAAATTGAGGGTACGCAGACGGGCGGATATGCGATTCAGACGGGACCGGCGGGGCTGATTATGAGTAATTCGGCCACGATCACGACGGGGCCGATTTATGTGGGTGGTTTTCTTACGATGAGTAATACGGCCACGATCGGGTCGGCCGGTTCGCCGGTAGCGGTGTCGGTGGCAAACGCGCGCTGCCCGTCGCCGGCCACCTCGGCTTACCCGCTGATTTGCGGATCGGGGGTGCAACCTAACCCCATTACGCTCACGAATCAGGCTCATATTTATGGGAACGTGACGGCTAACGGTCAAACCAACGGCTCGGGCATGAGTAATGGCGGCCTGGTGGGTTCGTCGGGTGTTAGTGCGCCGTCACTGCCCGATTACGACCGTGACGGTCAAAAAGCGGCCGTTGGCAGCACGATTACCGGGGCAGCGGCCAGCTGCAGCGGCAGCACGACAGTGACCTGGCCGGCCAATGTGCATATTACGGGCAATGTGACAGCCAGCAATAATTGCAAGATTGTGGCAAATGGTAACGCTTGGATTGACGGGAATTTTAGCTTGTCAAATAACACTAATATTAAACCGGGGGCAAGTGTTATCACGACGCCGACGATTATGGTGGACGGCGCCAGCGGTATTACGCTGAATAACCAGTCGGTGGTGGCAACGAACACCAACGGGATTGGTTTTTATTTTATTACGTTTAAGTCGACGGCCCCTTGCTCGCCTAATTGCGCCACTGTCACGGGGACGGATTTGGCTAGTTCGCAGGGCCTGCAGACGATAACGATCGGCAATCAGGGGCTAGCGGCTGGATCGACGTTTTATGCCCGATGGACGGCTCTGAGTCTGGGGAATGGCGGATCGATCGGGGCGATTATGGCGCAGCAGATTACCTTGAACAATTCGGGCAATATAACGTTTGGCTCCAGCTCGGCGGGGGGGAGTTACTCTTGGGACGTGCGGTATTACGAACAGTTGTAGCGGGTGCCGCTTGAGGCTGGACTTTTTGGACCGACGGGAGTGGTTGTATAATCTGTAGGTCCACGCGCACAAGGCACGTGGACTGATTTTGGCCATCTATATAGGAGATGGAATGTTTCGTGTGGCCGTGGATATGAACTTGGCTGACCAGCCGGAGGATTTTGGGCGAGCAGCGAGGGCTGGGGTTAGGCGGCGCGAGGCGCAGAGTACGTTTTCTTACCGGGGTACTGCGTTTTTTGTTCGCTTAAACCGAGACAACCCTCGCTTGCGGCTACAATGCGGCGCAACCTGGGTTACGGAGGATTTCGATAATCCATGGCCGGCAGTGTTTGCCGACAACAACTTGCAGGTAAGACATGTGGCGGTATGGCCGCATGAGGCGCCTCGTCCTTTGCCCAAGAGCGGATGGTATAGCGGGAGGGGAGACTCCCAAGTCTTGGTTGATCCGAATTTCCGGACGCCGATTCATGGTTCGGGGTCGGATTACCGTCAGGTGGTGGAGCTTTATCGACAGGTGGTAGGGGGCAGCCTTCAGCCCAGCCGGCCTTTGTTGTAGGGCAATAAGAGTCTTTGAGAGCATGGTCTCAAAGACTCTGTTTTCGTTAGTGTACAATAGCTATAATGGCTATGGTTATATAGGATATTATGCGAATTCCTTTGGTTTATCGACGACAGCCGATTTTTGGGTTTGACCTGGGGACGCGGACGGCCAAGGTGATTCAGCTTAAGCCGGCCGGCAAGCAGATGGAAGTGGTGGGTTATGGCTCAACCACGTTTCCGGGCGAGGCGATCGTGGAAGGTATTATCGTGGATCCGGAAGAGATCGCCGAGGCCCTCAAGCCGATGATGAAACGGATGCCGTTTGGTAAGGTCACGGCTACCCGGGTGGCCGCCAGTCTGCCGGTGGCCAAGGTTTTTACGCGCGTGTTGGAGCTGCCGCCGATGAACCCGGCCGATCTGGGACAGGCGGTGCGACTGGAAGCAGAGCAGTATATTCCGGTGCCATTGCCGGATCTTAATATTGATTATGAAGTGATTGAGGAAAATAAGGAAAAGCAGGAAGTGCTGATGGTGGCAGCACCGCGGGCGATCGTGGATAGCTACTTGAAGCTGTTTGATTTGATGGGGCTCGAGGCGGGGTTGATTGACTCGAGCTTGGCGGCGGCGACGCGGGCGATCGTAGCCTCGACGCCCTTGAGCAAACCAACGTTAGTGGCCGATATTGGCTCATCCTCGATTGACCTGACGGTTCACGACAAGGTGATTCGATTGACAGATACGATCGCGATGGGGGGTGATAGTCTGACGAGTCAGCTCGTGAAAGAGCTGGGGATCGGGCGGGAGCAGGCTAGCGAGATCAAGTATAAATTTGGGATTGGACCGAGCGGCTTGCAGCCTAAGGTGATGGCTGCATTGGGCGTGCCGCTTAAGAAGATGTGCGACGAGATGCGGCGGGTAATGAAATATTATCAGGATCGCGGCGACGGTAAGCACAAGATTGAGGCGGTGATTGTGGGCGGCGGGAGTGCCAGTATGCCCGGATTTCTGGAATATATGGCGGCGCAGATTAATGTGCCGGTGACGGTAGCCAACCCGTGGGCGGGTTTGTCGGTTAAGCATGTGCCGGCGGTGAGTAAGTTTGATGCGCCGATGTATACGACGGCGATTGGCCTGGCCCGGCTGGAGGGGGAGTTATGAGATTGAGGTATGTCATGGCGCAGGGTGTCGGAGATGAGGGACGTCGGTCCGGGGGTGGTGATGATTAACTTGCTGCCGGCCGATGTTAAGGAGCAGATTCGGTTTGCCAAGATGAACCGGTTGGCGCTGCGGTACTTGCGGGTGACAGTGACGGTGGTGGTAGTGCTGGGCGGGGTGTTTGGCGGAGCGTTTTACCTGCTGGAGATGGAATCGGCGTCGGTGGCGCAAGATGTGATTGATAAACAGGCGACGATTGCGAGTTTTAATGGGTCATTTATACCCAAGGCTCGCGATGTGAGCGACCGGTTGAATGCGATTAAATATGTCCAGGGGACGCGGACGCATTTCTCGGCGGTGGTGGCAGACTTAGCCAAGGTGGTGCCGCAGGGGGTGTCGATTGACAGCATGACGTTAACGGGTGACGACAAGGCGCCGGTGACTATTGCGGTGACAGCAGAAAGTTATGCCAAGGCCTTGGCGCTTCGGAATGCCTTAATTACTTCACCTCGGATCGCCCATGCCGATCTGGAGACGATAACCACTACCAGCAGCGGGACGTATCAGACCAATGTGGTGGTGGCGTTTAAGCCGGGACAGGCGCGATGAAGCCAAAACAGTTTTTCTTTGTGTTATTGGGTATTATCGGGGTAGTGGTAGCGGCGGGTGGAGGCGGGTATTATTTGGCCTTGCAGCAGTTGAACAAGAGCTCTAAGGCGTTGTCGGATCGACTGGCCCAGCAGACGGCGGCGGCCGACCAGATTGATGATTTGACCCGGCTTAAGAAACAGTATGACCGTGACATCGTACCGATTTTGCCGCTCATTGATGCCGCGCTGCCGCGAGATAAACAGCAGACGGAGATTTTGACTCAACTGCAGACGATTGCGTCGGATGTGGGACTGGCGATTACAAGTATTAGCATGCCGAGTCCAGTGGGGCTACCGACGTCGGTATCGCAGACGGTGAAAGCTGGCAACGTGCTGGCGCTGCCGATTAGTTTTCAGCTAGCCGGCAGTTATGATCAGCTGCAGACGTTTACGGCCCGGGTGGAGCGGTTGAACCGGTTTACGAATGTGACGAATCTGGCAATTAGCCGGCCGGATAAATCGAAGCCAATTGTTTATTCTATTAGCCTTAATGCCTATATAAAGCCATGAATTTGAAACTAGATATCAATTTTCAAAATTTGTTACCGCTAGCTAAGAAGCTTCAGCCATATGTGTTTGGGCTGGCGCTGGTAGCAGTGTTTGGCTATACGGCCTGGGTAGTGAACGGTGCCTTGAATGTTAAGGCCTCGACCACGCCGGTGGCGGTTGATGCAAATAATCCGTCGATAGCCAAGCTGCGGTTTGACAAGACGGCGATCGAGACGGTTAGGAGTTTGGACGTGGTGGGGAGTAGTGTGCCGGTGGGAGATTTGGGCAAAGGCGATCCATTTAAATAAGGTTGGCGGGCGGGCTTACTGGGCGCGTCGTGTGGGGCGGGAACTGGACGAGCGCGGGAGTTCGAGGCGACTTCATTTAAAATACCCCGCTGACCGGGTGGTCGGCGGGGTATTAGGATTGGTCAACGGGCGCTTGCGATGGTTAGCGGGGCTCGATCGAAAGCCCCAGCTCGAAGGCGCGGCTGGCGCCTTGACCGGTAAGGGCGCTACGGCTGCAGTCGCTGTCGCCGCTATGGTGATAGTAGACGGCGATTTGGCCGGCGACGAGCATAGTGACGATAGCTCGGTTGAACTCTCGGTCGGATAGGTTGACCTGCCGCCGGATCGCACTAAGGGTGAAATACGAGTCAGGGTAACCGGTGGCGGCGCCGGGAAGCAGATAAGCAAGTACCTGCGCGGCGGAGCGCTCCGAGCGCGGCGGCTGAGTATGCTGAGCCTCGATGCGCCGGAGGGATTCGACTTCGGTATCTGCGGGTAGCATGAGGGTGTCTGGTCCGGCCACCGCAATGTTTAGGTAGCGGCTGACGGCCAGGTAAAGGCCACTTCGACGTTGCGCTTCCTCAGCCGGCAGTCGGCCGAGATAGGTGTATCCCAGTCGAAAGAGCGTACCCGGGGCCAAAGTTCCTACCGGCACGAGTGGACTACTGGGCATGTGGTGATGCCTTTCTGGGATTGGAAAGGGTCTTTTGAGCCTCGTTATTGTAGTGGTTTTTTGACCTGAGAGCCAGGCCTAGGTTGACCTGGGGCGGGACGGTGATGGGGATCAGGCGTCTTGTGGGTGAGAGATTGCTCCAGGAGGCGCCTAAGCTCGGCCATGTTGGCTTGGAGGTGGGCGGCGCGGGCCAGGTCGGTGGCCAGGGGAGACTTGGGGATGCGGATGGGCATGGTGGTTTTTTTGAGCCTATAGATAA
>CAYOOH010000019.1:0-8122 GCA_964405545.1 uncultured Candidatus Saccharimonadales bacterium
CTACTGGTTATGTCGGCGATGGAGATAGCCGTGACTTCGATGTTGCCGCGTTCGACAAGCAGAAGCAGGAGGTCGAGCGGCCCTTCGAATTGACTGGTGGTGATGGTGTGGGTCATGCGGCGGCGGGCGGAGTCGGAGCGGAAGGAGTGGGGGCCGGGGCAGGCGTGGACGACGAGGAGCCGAGGCTAGCTAGCTGCTCCTTAACCGCATTAACAACATCCTCGAGGGTAACTTGAGACTTGATGAGGTATTTGTTAACGCCCAGGCTTTCGCCCCGCTGACGATCAGAGTCTTGGCTGAGGGCGGTCATCATGATGACCTTGGTGTCTTTGGTCTCGGGAGTGGAGCGGAGGATGTCCAGGACATCAAAGCCGGAGATTTTGGGCATCATGACATCGAGAACGATCAGATCGGGACGTTCGCGGACGGCGGTGGCAAGGGCTTCTTCGCCATCGGAGGCGGTGATGACTTGATAGGCCTCAGCCATAAACCGGGCTGAATAGATTTCGCGTAAGTTGACGTCGTCTTCGACGAGGAGGATTTTTGCCATTAGTAGCTTTACTTTATCTTAACCGGTTTGTTGTTGGCAAGAGGGCAGACGGGGCTTACCCAGAAAAACGACGGAGATGAGGGGTAGAGTGGCGTCATTATTGTAAACGATGACTGCGGTGGTGGGGCGATTGGTGGGCTGGGGTGGTGATGGGAGCCTCCGAGGGGCTGAGGGCTGGTCCGGCGGCGGAGGGAGTGCTTGGCGGGTCGGTGGGCTCGGTGCCGGGAACGGCCATGGCGACTGGTGTCGGCAAGGTGGTGGGGGTGGGCGTAAGGGTCACGACAGGGTTGGGGCTGGGAGTGGGACTGGCGGCGGCGGTTTGGGCCTGGAGTTTGGCGGCTTCTTCTTGGCTGAGGCGAGGCAAACTGAACTTAAAGGTACTCCCCTGCCCTGGTTTTGATTCGACCCAGATACGACCGTTGAAAAGTTCGATGACGCGGCGACAGAGATAGAGACCGAGGCCGGTGCCGCCAATGGTGCGGGTGGCGGAGCTGTCGATGCGATAGAATTTTTGGAATAGGTGTGGGATGTCTTCGGCGGCGATGCCCAAACCGGAGTCGGTGACGCCGACGGTGACTTCTTTATTATTGCCGTCGAGGGTGACTTTGATGCCGCCTTCGGCCGTGAATTTGATGGCGTTGTCCATGAGGTTCATGACGACTTCGCGCAGACGTTCGGGGTTGGCGGCGACATAGTAGAGGGGTGAGATGGTCTTACCGGTGCCGGTGCCGATTTGATAGACGAGGGTTAGGTTTTTCTTTTGGGCGGTAAATTGCATGTCGTCGGTGGCGTCCTGGAGGAGTTTGCCGACGTTAACGGCTTCGATTTTGACGTTGAGGCTACCTTCTTCGGCCTTGGTGACGGACAGGAGGTCGCGGAACAGTTCGCCGAGGTGGGCGATGGTTTCGTGAGCTTTGTCGAGATATTTTTTGGCTCGGTCGTCGATTGATGCCACGTTGGCGTTCATGGCCAGTGAGATGTAGCCCTCGATAGCGGCAACGGGGGTGCGCATTTCGTGACTGGCGGTAGAGACGAACTCGTCTTTTTGGCGTTCGACCTCTTTTTCTTTGGAGATGTCGCGAAATAGGGCGATGGCACCGGTGGGTTGTTTGTTGGCGTCAAATATGGGTGAGACGGACAGGCTGAGTTGGATTTTGCGGCCGGCTCGAGTGGTGGTGACGAAATTGTCGCGGACAATGGTGGTGCCAGCTTTCCAGGCGGCGGCAAAGGGATCGTTGGCGGCGGATAGGGGCTGGTCGTCGGCGGTTTTGAGCTGGAGGACGAGGTTGTAGTCGATGGCGTTGGCGCTGGCCTGGTCCCAGCCGGTTAGCTCGGTGGCGGCTTTGTTAAAGAGCTGGATTTTGCGGCCTGCGTCAATAACCATGACGCCTTCGCCGATGGCGGCCATGATGGCGTCGGCTTTGAGGTGCTCGGTGGAGAGCTGGCCGGACAGAGTTTGGAGCTTGGTGGAGCTGGCCGAGGCCTTGCGGTCGCGGGAGTGGACCCATTCGGCTAGGCCTGCGGCGACTAGGGTGATGGCGAGCTGGATAAGGTGGTCCCCGGCGACGGGTCCGTGAAGGGCTTCGAGTATTAGTTCGTAGCTGTAGTAGGCTAGGGTGAGGATGACGACGGCAATGGTTTGCCAGGCGCCAAAGATGCCGGCGGCTACGATGACCAATAGCCAGAGGGCGTAGTAGGGCGAATCAAGGCCGCCGGTGGAGGCGATGACGAGGATGAGGTTGAGTGAGGTAATGATGGTAAGGATGAGAGTGGAGAAAGCTAGGCGGGTGCGGCGGAGCAAGAGATGGATGGTGGCAAAGTAGACCAGGCCGGCAGTGCCGAGGATGGCGGCGGTGAGGCTGGTGGCAGTGTCGGGCAGGAGTTGGGGTCGGGTGCCGTAGAGGGCAAAGATAGCCGCCGCGATCAACCCGCCGGTGCCGGCTTGGATAGCGGCCAGGAGGTTTAAACTGCGCGACCTCTGATCTGGCATCATGCTTGTGGTTAATTATGCCTGGGATGGGGTGGGGGCGCAAGGTAGAGCTAGATGGGTGTTGAGGTTGTTGGGAGAGAGGGGCAGGCCGTGGCGGCGGCGACATGGCTGGACAAAAGGGGCCAAAGTTGCTATATTCGGATAGTTTTAGACACGGTCCCGTCGTCTAGTGGCCAAGGATGCCGCCCTCTCATGGCGGAGATCAGGGGTTCGAATCCCCTCGGGACTACCATAGGGTCTTTATTCATATTTGCGAGCGCTAAGCCGCCTGCTTGCCAACGGCGAGTAGGTTTGATCTCGGATAAGGTATTATTAGGGCATGAAGCTTTTTCTCTCCTCCCTTGCTATATCTGACCCACAAAGCGTTAGACTTGCTGAGTTGGTCGGTAAACAGCCAAAGGATATAAAATTAGCACTGATTGAAAACGCCGCCGACACCTATCCTGAGGGTAAACGCGCATGGGTTGATCAAAACCGCGCTGCTATCCAAAGCCATGATTTTGATGTTGAGATTATCGATATCAAGAAGTACAAGGCTAGGCTGTCTGAGCTCAGGGACAAACTCGCTGATAAGGATGTTATTTGGTTCGGAGGCGGTAATACCTATTACCTACGTTGGCTACTCAAAGATACTGGCATGGACAATTTACTGACCGAACTCCTAAAGCAAGGCATCGTCTATGGCGGTGGTAGTGCGGGCGCAATTGTTGCCGGACCAACGCTCAAGCATTTTGAAACCGCTGACGATCCGAACGAAGCACCAGAGATCATCCTAGACGGTTTGCGCTTTACCGATTCAGTAATTGTGCCTCACATGGACAACGCCAAGTTTGCAGCCGTCATTCATGGCATTCACGATAAGCTAAAGGCAGACGGGTATAAGACGGTGCCGCTGGGAGATAATCAGGCCGTAGTTATTGACGGCGACAAGCATACGGTACTATGAAGCTCCCTAATACCAATCGCAAGAAAGCTTTAATCGTGGTTGACTTGCAGTCAGCCATGCTAAAACCCCACAACGACCATATCGTACCGAGGATAGCTTCGTTAATCGAGCAGGTTCCGTACGACGGCTATGTGGAAGCGGTTTGGCATTCGGGCGAGGGCTCGTTGTGGGGCGAAATGATGAACGTAGATCACCCAAAGGACGATACCACCCATACGGTGGACGCAGTACATAACCTGCTCGCCCCGCGCCACCCGTTGCAAGTTACGAAAACCTCACGCTCGGTATTCATGGGTAATCAAGACGTGGCGGCGTACCTGCGCGATCTTGGTATCGGAGAAGTACATCTGGTGGGTACCGAAACAAATGATTGTGTCTTCGCCACCGCCATGAGTGCGTTTGATCTAGGTTTTCGGCCATATGTGCTGGAAGAATGCTGCGAAGCACTTTATGAAGGACGGCATGCACAAGGCATTCAGTTGCTACGCTACCAAAAGCTCACTAACAATAGCTGCTTGGCAAAAACCGTGGAGGTCATTTTAGCGACCTCAATGTAGGTAAGGCGGAGGTTCATACAAGTCAAACGTAGGCAGGTTTTAGAAGCGCTCATTGTGAAGGCCGGCTGGCGGCAGCTTATAACCCCTGTTACACTACTGCCATGCTCATAATCCAAGCGGTGTCGGCCAACGAGGCTTGGCGCAAGACGCTCAAAGCGATAATCGAACGGGGTGAAGCGACCGGTAACGCTAAGTACGTGCGCGACGAGGTGGCCGTAATTGAGATTACGCGGCCGGAAGTGGCGCCGACGGACGAGCGTTTTCCCATGGCGCAGGGTAGTTTGGATGTGATTAATCGGTATATTTACAGTGGCCAGGGTGAGGGTGGGGTGGCGCATGAGTGGACCAAGCTGTACTATCATCGAGCGTTTGACGAGCCTCATTCTCAAGTCGAATTTTTGATCAGCAAGCTGGATGCCGACCAGCCGTCTGGTAAGGCGTTGATCTCGATGTGGGACAAGTCGGTGGACCAGGAGGCAGAGATTTCGCCTTGCACGCTGGTAGTGTGGGTGCGAATTAAACAGGGAGCGCTGGAGCTGCATGTCCATGCTCACTCGTCGGATGCGTATAAGAAATTATTGATGAATATGCTGGAGTTTATTTCGCTGCAGCATTATATTGCCGGGCGGGCGGGTGTGTCGGTGGGGCGGTATTATCATATGCTAGATTCATGCCACATCTATGGCAGGGACGCGGAGGCGGCCCAGGCTGTGGCGGCCGAACTTTAATCGGGTCGGGGTGAGGGTCGTGGGGATTGCTTTTTTATATCTTTTATGATATAGTGTATGTGAGCTTGTAATCCCGTCTAGCCCCAAGGAGGATGACATGAGGGTGGTATATGGGCTCGTGGCGGTCGTGGCCGGGTTTCTTGCCCTGTGGTTTACGGGGCATGAGTCGCCGGTTTGGCCGACGTACGCACCGCTGTTGTGTTTGGTGGTGTACCTGATCCTGGGCGTACTGGCGCTGCCGAAGGGCTGGAAGAGCGCTGTTTGGTTCGTGCCGGTCCTGTTTTTTCTCGCCTGGCACTTCTCATCCTAGAGAGGTGCCGCCCCGCTTGGACGGTGGTCCCGCTAGTCTGGTGATAAACTGGGCTAGCGGACCATCTGACAGCGGGGTTTTTGTTTATAATTGTGGCATGAAGATTGGCGTGTTTGATTCGGGTATTGGTGGTTTGTCGGTAGCGCGGGCGTTGGAGCAGGCGCTTCCGGAGGTTGAGGTGGTGTTTGTGGACGACCGACAGCATATGCCCTATGGGGATAAGGCGCCGACTGAGGTGCTGGCGCTGGTGCTGCCAATTTTGAAGCGGCTGGAGGTGGAGGGTTGTGATCTTATCGTGATCGCTTGTAATACGGTGACAACTTATCATATCGCGGCCATCCGGCAGGAGCTCGGGGTACCGGTGGTGGGTATGGAGCCGATGGTTAAGTCGGCCGCTGAGCTTACGCGGTCGGGGGTGATTGCGGTTTGCGCGACGCCGGCGACATTGGCTAGCGCCCGCTACGGCTGGCTGAAGGACCATTATGCTAAGGGTGTGACGGTGCTGGAGCCGGATTGTTCGAAATGGGCCTTGATGATTGAGCGGGATGCGGTGCGCGAGACCGAAGTGGCGGCTCAGATTGAGACGGTTTGTGCGGCCGGGGCAGATGTGATTGTACTGGGCTGTACGCATTATCACTGGATTGAGGAGTTGATTGGGCGACGGGCAGCGGGTCGGGCGAAGGTGATTCAGCCGGAGCCGGCCGTGGTGCGGCAGGTGCAGCGGGTGTTGGCTCGGCTGGTGGCGGGCTAGGTGTGGGTGGAGCGAGTGCGGACTTAGAGGTCCCTGACGGCGGCCTTGAACTGGTTGCCGCGGTCTTTATAGTCTTTAAACATGTCAAAGCTGGTGCAGGCGGCGGACAAGAGGACGACATCGCCGGACTGGGCAGCGGCTGTAGCGGCGGCGGTTATGTCGGTCATGGTGCCGGTAGGGACGCGTGTAATGGCGGTAAAGCCGGCCTTGGTGAGGGCCTGGGCAATGACGGGTCCCATGACTTGGCCTATGGCGACGACGTGGCGGACATTGTGGTCGAGGATGGTTTTGATTAGCTGCGAGTAATCGGAATTTTTGTCGCCGCCGCCGAGTATGAGAACTTTGGGTTGGACAAAAGCTTGGATGGCGGCGATGGCGGTCTCGGGCGTGGTGCCAAAGGAGTCATTGTAATAACTGATGCCGCCTGTGGTGCGGACGAACTCGAGTCGGTGCTCGAGGCCGGTAAAGGTGGTGAGGGCCTGGCGGATGGGTCCGGGTTCGGGCAGAACTTGCCAAACGGCGGTGGTGGCGGCACAGGCGTTTTGCCAATTGTGGGCGCCGAGTAGCTTGAGCTCGGAGGTCTGGCAAATGGTCTGACCGGCGATGGTAATGGCGCCGTCTTGGACGTAAGCGCCAGGCGGGGCGTAGTACGGGATGTGGGTGCCGGGGCTGTGGCGGGCGATTTGGCGGGAGTAGTTGTTGTCGGCGAAGTAGACGGCGATGTCGCCGGGCTGTTGGTGGACAAAGAGCTGGGCCTTGGCTTGGACGTAGTCGGCCATATCGGTATGCCAGTTGAGGTGCTCGGGTGCGATCATGAGGCAGACGGCTAGGTGGGGAGCATGCTTGAGGTCGTAGAGTTGAAAGCTGGATAGCTCAAGCACCACCCAGGCGTCCGGTGTTAGCTGGTCCAGGAAGTCGAACGGTGGCAGGCCGATGTTGCCGCCGACAAAGACGGTTTTGCCGGCGGCTTCGAGCATTTTGGCGATGAGGGTGGTGGTGGTACCTTTGCCCTTGGTGCCGGTGACACCAATGATGTTTTTGGTCGGGCTGATGCGGAGGAACTCGTTGATGATGGTGGTGATTTTGGGACCGATGGTGGGATTGTGGTCTAGGATGACGTGCGGATTAAGGCCGGGGGTGCGCATGATGAGGTCGAATCGGTCGAGGTCCTTGAGGTAGTCGGGACCGAGCTGACTGTGAACGCCGGTTGGGACTTGGAGGTCGGCGTTGGCATCGCAGATGGTAATATCGGCAGCTTGGGTTTGCCAGTATTTGAGAGCTGAACGGCCTTCGACGCCAAAACCGATGAGGGCAACTTTTTTCATAAGGGTATTATAGCCTAAAACGGGAAGGGGCTGCGGGAAGGCGGCGGATGAGTATAGGGTGACATGTTGATATTGACCCACGGAGCCAATTATGTTAAGGTAAAGCTAAATGGATGTCGAACTAACAAATATCCGGGTGGTGGCAGTGGACGGCGGTACGGCCACGGGTAAGTCGCGGTTGGTTGAGGAACTGGCTGGTTTGTTGCGTCGTAAGGGGGTGCCGGCCTTGCACGTGTCGAGCGGACATTTGTACCGGGCGGTGACGTACCTGGCTCTCAAAAGCTCAAGGAAGCGTGATCCAAAGGAAGCGGCTGTTTGGGTGCGCGAGCATACGAATGAGCACAGTTTGGTAAAGTTGGCCATTAAGCATCAGGTGCAGATGCACGGGGGGCTGGCTTGGATTGATGGGGCTGCTGCCGAGGTTGAGACGCAGCTTAAGGCTCCGGGTGTGGGTTTGGCGCTGCCGCATGTGGCTAGTTTTTTGCCGGTGCGCGAGGTAGTGAATGCGCTGATTCGGCGGCAGGTAAATGAGTTTGACGGTTATGTGTTGATTGATGGCCGCGATATTGGCCATGGGGTGGTGCCGGACGCGCCGCTTAAGCTATTGCTTGTGGTATCGCCAGAGGTAGCGGCGGCGCGATCTAAGGAGCATACGGTTGAGGAGGTGGTGGCACGGGATACGGCTGATCGGGCTCATGCCCATGGGGCGCTGCGGCATCCGAACGACCCGGGCGATGGCGTGCGGGTGGTGGCAACGGATGCGCACACGCCGGAGTCGATTCGGGATGAGGTGTATGGGTTGATGCGGGAGGTGTTTGCGGGGTTGCCGGAGGGCTAGGCTTGTAAGGGGTGGCCTTGTGTATGATGGGCTGGTTTTCGGGGCTGATAGCGGTATGAGCTGAGGGGGATTTTGTTGGTAAGTTTTCGACATATTTTTTGGTGCGGAATTTTCTTGTAACGACCTA
>CAYOOH010000019.1:8222-13756 GCA_964405545.1 uncultured Candidatus Saccharimonadales bacterium
CGATGCATGCTTATGCTATTCGGAGCCAGATTGTAGGCGACGGGATGGGTCGGTATGTTTCGGATGGGACGCTGTATCGGCTATTGGGGCAATTGGTGAAGCAGGGTTTGATTGGGGAGCGGATTTCGGATTGGGATGGGCGGGTTATTTACCGTCTGACTGAGGCGGGGTGGAAGCGTTTGAGAGCCGAAAATGGCATATTGCTGCGGGCGGCGCGCTTGGGCGAGGCCAGGCTTCATTAATGACAGATGAATGAATGACAGATGAATGCGAGACAGATAGATTTTGCGAACAAAAACCGTAGTAATGCGTTATAATACGGATGTTAGATATGAGAGACTAGGGATGCGTGGATTATTAGACCGGCCGTTGGCATTTGTCGATATTGAAACTACCGGTAGTAGTCCGGCTACAAGCCGGGTACTGGAGGTCGGCGTGGTGCGGGTGGAAGGCAATCGAGTGGTTGGGACGTATCAGTCGCTGGTGCAGCCGGACGAGTCGGTGCCGTCGTGGATTACGCGTCTGACGGGAATAGCGGATGACTACGTGGCTGAGGCGCCGCGGTTTGAACAGGCGGCGGCCGAATTGCGACGGGTGCTGGATGGTGCCGTGTTTGTAGCTCATAACGTTTGGTTTGACTATGGTTTTTTGCGGCGGGAATTTGGTCGGCTGGAAATGGCGTTTGGCCCTCCCCTACTCTGTACGGTGGCTTTGAGCCGGCGGTTGTTTCCGGAGTATCGGCATCATCGATTAGCGGATTTGATTGAGCGGCATGGGTTGGTGACGGCGGCTCGGCATCGGGCTTTTGATGACGCCGAGGCGCTGTGGCAATTCTATAGGGTGTGCTTGCGGGAGTTTGACTTGGATGCGATAGAGGCGGCGGTGCGGGCGCAGTTGGGCGGCAGACGCGCTGCGGTGGGCTTGCCGCGGGGCTTGGCTTAGCGGTTGGATTTGTAATAAAGCTGGGCTGGGCCGGATGAGTAGATTAAATCGTACTGGTTGTAGCTGGCGGCATCAAAACGCAAGCCGATGAGCTCGTCGAAGGTGTAGACGATGTGATCTTGAGTTTGGGAGGTTGAGAGCAGGGCATAGCTGTCAGGTTTGAGTTGAGCAGGCAGCAGCTCGGCGCTGGTGGTATCGAAGGAGCTTAGAGGATAGTAGCCATAGACGGCGGCGTAATCGGCGGTGTTGATTTTGGAGCCGGGCGGGAGATTGTCTTGCATCCATTGATAGGCGGCTAGGTCGGTGGCGTGGGGGTAGACGGTGCCGTAGTATTGGCCGCTGTTTTGGAGGCTGAGTTGTTGATGGAGGCCGCCGGTTAGGTAGGGCAGGAAACCGGAGTAGATGGCTAGTAGCCCCGTGGACAGGGCGATGAGGAGGCCGTTTTGGAGGCGTTGCCAGCGGCCGGTAAGGCTGGTAACGCCCACAATGGCGGGGAGGCACAAGAGGATAAAGCCTTGCATGAAAGCCCGCGTGATACCGTAACTTTCGGTTAGACCGGGTAGGAGCATTTGAGGCACCAGAACGAGGCAGGCGGCGGCGCTCCAGACAGTATACAGCAGGGGCAGGCGGTTGAGTTTGGCCCTGACTGTAGGCCGGCATAACTGCAGTAGGCCGATGGCTATGCAGAGGAGGTAGAGTTTGGTGCCAAGGTTGTAGTAGAGTCCGGATGTGAGTCGGGAAAGACTGAGGCCAAGGTGTTGGTTGAGCCAGCGGGTGGGGCGGGTGTCGGGATTGTTGGAGCTTATGATGGTGAGTTGTTTTTGGACGGCGTCGGGTGTGGTTGACGGGTCGGTGATGGTTCGATTGAGGTAGTGCTGGAGGGCGGCTTGCTGGCTGGAGGCGGGCGAGGGGCTAGTGGTGCGAGCGAGGGGGTGACGTAGTGTGTGGGCGGCGGTGGCGACGGCGGTAGTGAGTTTGTGCTGGAGGTCGGTTGAGACCTTGGTGATTTGGGTTAGCCAAAGGTAGGCTGCCAGACAGACTGCTATGATGGCCCAGATGGAGAGCTGGTTGGTGGCTGGGCTTGTGGGTTGGGAGGATTTGGGCCGGAACCGGGCGATGAGGCGGGTTGCAATAAAGGCGACGGCTAGGGGTCCGACAAACAGGTAGCTGGTGGAATAGTGCGACACAATGACCCCGAGGGAGAGGGTGATAAACAGTCCGTTACGGTGGCGGTTGATCCAGGGTTGCGAGGTGATAAAGATGGTGGCAACGGCTAGCGCGACAAAGACGAAGGCAATTTCTTGGCGGGAAATGAACGGGACATCGATGCCGAAGGTTGGTAGGCCAATAAACAGCAGGGCGGCAATGAAGGCCTTACTACGGCCAAGGAATTCTCGGGTGGTGGCAAAGATGGTGAGAGGGGTAATGACAAAGATGAGTTGTTGTATGAGCTTGAAGATAACGGTGCCGGTGGTGCCTAGTAAATGAGTTAGGGCGACGGGCAGGAGGGTGATGCTGAGGCAGGCATTGTAGGCGTCGCGGTAACTTGCGATGTCCCAGTGGCCGAGTTGGAGAGCCAGGTTATAAACCTGGAACTCATGCTGCATATCCTGGCCACTGACGTACCAACTGCGCAGCGAGGTAGCTAGGAGAAGGGTGAGGGTGGCGGCGGCGATGAACCAGACCAGTGTGCCGGTGCTAAGTCGGCGTCGAAGCAGGAAGATGGCGGGCGCGGCAATGATGGTGAGGCCAAGAGCCACGAGAGCTAGCAGGTTGGTGTCGTTGTTGTTGAGGCTAAAGGCACCTGCTACCGCTAGGGTTGGCACGAGGGCGATGGCGGCGGCGACGGATCGGCTGAGGGTGGGGTCGTAGGGGGCGGGTGGGGGTCCGGCGGGGGGTTTGCTTAGGGTAACGGTGGCCGCTACCCACCAGGCGAGCAGTATGTAGGTAAGGTTGAAGAGCCAGGATAGGGTGGGACTGTCGAGGGGTTTGATTTGACCGAAAAAGCCGGGGGTAACGTTTGTGATCAGGCTGATGGCTATTAATACGAGGATACTAAGACCGGCTGAGAAGACGAGGGTGACGAGAGAGCGGGGTTTGGCTCCAAGCTTGAGCGCGATAAACAGGCCCGGTAGAAGGAGGGTGACGGGGAGACCGAGCAGGACGGTGATCCAATTGAACGAACCGGGTAGCAAGACGAGGGCGGCGTTCCAGGTGAGCAGTAGGCTGAGCGCGGCTGCCAATGCGGGTAGGTTGGTTCGGAAGCGGCGGGTCATTGGGCGGCCTCCTGGATGGCGATCTGAAACGGTTGGACGGCCCGGGTCAGATCGGTGGGGGTAGCGAGGCGGCGGTTGTGGTGCTGGATGTGGTGGAGGGTCTCGGGTTGGTCGAGCAGGCGCTGCATGGCTTGGGTAAGGGCGACGCGGTTATTGACTGGCACGATGAGGCCGGTTTGGTGGTCGACGATCTCGTGAGCAACGGCGGCGTCGGATACGATTACGGCCAGTCCGTAGTGGATGGCTTCATTGACGACTAAGCCCCAACAGTCGCGAAGGCTGGGTAACACGAGGGTGTCGTGAGCCTGGTAGAGCTCGGCTCGGGCTTGGGGATCGGCATAGCCAGTGAAGTGGATGCGGGGATCGGCGGCGGCTTGGGCATGGAGGCTAGAGGTTTGGTTGCCGGAACCGACGATGGTCAGGCGAGCGGCCGGATCAGTTAGAGCGGTGAAGGCATCGATAAGGAGGCTGACGTTTTTATGGGGGCTGAGATAGCCAACAAACAGGAAGCTTTTGCCAGACCGCTTGGGCTGGGTAACGGCTGGGGGAAGGAGTTGGCTGGGTACAATTTGGTGAGTTCGACGGATGCGGTCGGAACGGACGCCGTGGGTGATGAGGAACTTGGCGGCTTGTTGGCTAAAGGCCAGGATTTGGCTGGCGTTTTGGAAGAAGAGCCCGCGGTAGGCCATGACGAGACGGCTGATAAGGCGGCCAAGGCTGCGGCGGAAGGGGTCGTGGGCGTAGGTGAGACTGGGCAGGGTTTGGATGGCGGCGGTGGTGACTTCTGACCAAACAACGATGGGCCGGCGGCGGAGTTTGGCAAGTAGTAATCCGGCAAGGGACAGGGGTGCGGTGTCGGGATCGGTGTTGGTGATGAGGACGTCGAAGCGGGCTCGGCGAAGTGCGGCCAGGCCACCGGGATTGAAGGCAATTGGCCCGATGGTGTAGGAGCGAAGGAGATGGCTGGTGAAGGTGTATTGGCTAAGTGTGTTGCGCCAGTCGCGGTCTTTGGTGGTGGTTTGGGTAAAGAAGACTTCGAGGTTGGTGGTGCCGGATAGGGCTTGGAACAGGGGCAAGCGGTAGGGCGCGATGACGTTGTGGATGAGGGCAACTTTGGGTCGAGCGGCGACGGTGATGGCTTGGATGGTTTGGTCGGCGGCCTCGGACCAGGAGTGGGTTGGCTGATTGGGGGCGGATGCTCGGCCGGCAGCCAGGACGGTTGCAAGCATAGCGGTTAGGGCGGTTGGGTTGGGGTCGGTCAGATTGGTGGAGCCGATGGTTGCTAGAGCGGCCGGGATGCCGCCGACGTTAGTGCCGATGACGGGCGTTCCACAAGCGGCAGCCTCGAGGAGGACCATCCCGAATCCTTCGGCGGTGTTGGTGGACGGCAGGACAAAGGCTTGGGCGGCGGCGTAGTAGGCGGGAAGGTCGGTGTCGGCTACAAAACCGGTGAAGGTGATGTGATCTTGAACGCTGAGGGCTTGAGCTTGTCTCTGGTAGTGGGGGATGTTGTCGCCTTGGCCGACGGCAACGAGCTGGAGGTCGGGATGGGTGGGCAGGAGATTGGCGACGGCTTGGATGAGCAGGTCGAGGCCTTTGTGGGCGTGGCTTTTGGCGAGTGAGCCGACAAACAGAACGATGCGTTTACGCGGGAATTGGCGCTTAACGGGTTGAGGGTCGAGGTGGCGGTGGAAGCGGGCGGTATCGACGGCGGGCGACACCACGACGGTTTTGGCGAGATGTGGTCGGAGATAGGGTGAGGTCTGGGCATAGAACTGGGAGGTGGCTATGATGCGGTCGGCCCGGCGGAGGGTGCCGTGGCCGAGCAGTTGCCAGTAGAGCCAGATGATGGTTTTGAGCAAGGGGTGGGATTTGGCCAGGTCGTTGTGGTAGGTCAGGATGAAGGGCAATCGGCCGGCGGCGCGGGCGGCTAGGTCGGCGATGAAGGGAACGGGAGTATGGGCCAGGATAGCGTCGGGCTGCTCATGCTTAATGATGGCTTTGAGTTGGTTGTACCAAGCCGGGTTGACGGGTGTATTGGATAGCGTTAGGAGGGGGGCAAGGCGGATGATACGCAATCCGTCGATTGTCTCTTGGCTACGACGGCGAGCAGTATGATTACTTGTAATAATGACAATGTCATGGCCTTGTTTGTGCAGAGCTGTGGCGACAGACCAGGCATAGTTTTCTAGACCGCCGATTTTGGGGTAGGCGTAGGGGGCAACGATGAGGAGTTTCATAATCTGTACGTATCTGTCCGCCGGTAAGGGTCGATTATAAAACAGATTGTGACTATACGCAACTTTTATTGTACCT
>CAYOOH010000020.1:0-13588 GCA_964405545.1 uncultured Candidatus Saccharimonadales bacterium
CCAACAGGCCATTCAGTACCCGGAATTGAGAAAAGGTCAGTTTAAAACTGACCTTCAGCTCCTGTTCCACCTCTCGCTCGAGACTATTTGCGACCCGAGCGATTTTATTGAGAAGAGATTTCTCGAACCGAGAAATATTCCTTACCTGCACAAAATTTATTGAACTCCATAAACAATATACCCCTAAACAATTTAGGGGTCAATACTTTTCTAAAAAACCGCAACCATTCTTAAGAAATGCCTTCACACAAACCAAAATGACATGTGTCTTAGCTTAATCCTGTCCTAAAATTCCCCCCCTTTCCTATCGCATCCGTCTTTTCCAGCAACGCACTTATCCCCAGACCTTCCACAACCTTCACTCAAAAAAACCGAACAAACCTGCCAGAATGTCAAAAATTGCTGACAGGCGCGAAGTCAAAAGCTAAGGAAAAATAAGTTGATAGAATGTAAGCTAAGTGTCATAATAAAGAAACTATCAATTCCAGATAGCTCTATCTAGTAGAAAGAGGGCGCCAAAAATGCCCCAGACAAGGATCGCTTACATTCTGCCCGAAAGACTAACGGCAGAAGTCGCCGTTCAGGACGCTCCCGGTAACGAACGCAATATCGCTGCCGCAATCGCGGCAGCACCCCGCCAAGCCGCCGGCTTCTACTTCTTCGATGCAGACGGAGACCCACGCCTCTACGAGTATTGGGTCGACACTCCTCGCGGCAATCCAAGCCCCCGCTACTTCATAGACGGCCGTCCAGCCGTGATGACACGCGTCAGCGACTTCGCCCTCGAGGCCGACCCCAAGGACCAGTTCGTATCGTCCTCACAACATTAACGGACCCAGCATAATAAATCGGGAGTGCCGCCACCTGCGGCACTCCCGATGATTGCGTTTTACGCTCTTATAAATCCTTGGTCGGGGTGAGAGGACTCGAACCTCCGGCCTCAGCGTCCCGAACGCTGCGCGCTACCAACTGCGCCACACCCCGATGCGGTCAAGCACCAATAACCAAGTTATCCTACCGCAAACCAATAGCTTTGACCAGTCCCCACCCCTAGCGTAGCCAAAAAGGCTTTGGGATTTTCCGGGAAGCTTCACCCGCTCGCCGACTCGGTCGCTGCCCAAACTCAGCCGCGATAATCCCCGGCCAATAAGCCTTCAACCATCGCTTTTGTTGCAAGTACAATTCCAATAACCCTCGCTCGGCAAACTCACGCCGCATCACCCCACCAGCATGCGGATGTCTCTGGGCCTGCTCCAAAGGCGAGTTAAACCCATGAGCGTAATGCGTCAATTCATGCACGACCGTGGCCTCAACCACGAATTCCGGAATTGACTCGTTCCGAAACAACCCATTCATCGTAATAACGCTTGTCACCCGATCAACCGGATCCAAGCTAATAGAACCAAGTCGCCGCTTAGCTCTTCGGCCAAATACAATCCTGACATCATTATCCTGCTCCACCTGGGCAAAATAATTATCCCAAATCTTGTCCAGCATCAGTTGCAACCAGGCCTGGTCCCGCTTCATACGGCGCCCTCGCCAAACAACTCATCCATCACCGCCTCTTGCTCGCCCGTCCCATAGTAGCGAGTCGCGGCGCAATCGTGCATCGGCGACGAATTGGGCGCAAAGTCACGCCCCCGAATCCGCTCGGCAAGTCCCGCCAGTTTAACCCGATGATTATTCAAAATCGTTGCCGACAACTCAGCGCTCCCTTCAACTCCAGTCACCACGTAGTCAAGCGTCACCCGAGCCGGCCGCTTGCCATTGAGGAGCTCATAAGCCAGAGCATAACTCCGCAACTGAAAATTATCCTTGGCCTCCCGCGCTAGCTTGTCTGCATCCGTTTTGGTTCGGCCGGTCTTAAAATCGCGCAACTCCACTCCCTCAGCCGTCTCAAACAACGCATCCATCTTGCCTCGTAGCCGCAGCCTAGCCTCACCCAACTCAAAACGAACCGGGAACTCGCTCGCCACAATCCGTCGCTCAGTTCGCTGCTCGCGTTCCACAAACGCCGCCACCGTAGCCTTAGCCAGCCTACGATCCGCCTCCGCGACTGACCGCCGATCATAGCCGCGGTCAGACCATAATTCATCCACCATGCTACCAAGTTCCTTCTCGTCAATCGCCCGACCCGCTAATCGCTCCTTATAATACAGCTCAAAAATCTTATGAAGAATGTTCCCAAATGCCAATTGCGGACCAAACGGCTGCTTAATGCCCAAAACCCGCTCAACATAAAACTCAAACGGACAGTACTCATACCTACCAAGTTCTGTAACCGTTAGATCAAACCAGCCATCGATCGATTCAAACGGCAACCTCTCCGCCTGCGTTTGGCTAGCTAAGGGATAAAAGCGTTGTATCCTAGACATCACATCTATGGCTAGGCCGCCCACCAAACTTACAGGAACCGCTCGGTCAACCGCCTCACCTAGCAGCTCACCCACCAATGGACTAACTACTTGTTTAAGACCTCCAGCCGTTGCCACAGCCGCACTCACAATAAGCTCTTGCTTAGCCCGCGTCGCCGCCACATACATCAGCCGTCGAAACTCATGCTCGGGCGGAAATGTCGGTCTGGTTTGCAGAGACTCTGGCACGCGCCGCGTCGTCGCCCTGCCCGCCGACCAACTGCGCTGACTACAGCCGATCAAAAAAACCGTCTCAAACTCCAAGCCCTTCGCCGCATGAACAGTCAGCAACTGAACACCCTCCTCATCACCCACCGCTTCCGACACCTCCAGAACCGGCGGCTTAGGAAAGACTTTGCTATATCCCAATACTGTTGTATCGAGTGCTACAGTTTCAAAATCCTGCATCTGATTCAGTAAACGCTGTAAATCCTCAAATACTCGAACCATCCTAACCTGAGCCTGGGCCTGCTTCTGCCAACGCTCCGCCACCCCCGTCTCAAACACCAGCTTAAATACCAATTGACTAACCGGTAACTCCCGAGCCCACTCCCGCCACTGACTCAATCGTGCCATTAGCTCCCTCGACCGATCATCCAAATCTTGGCCTAGGGCTTCTTCGATACTAACCATCCCGTCATGAGCCTTAGCTACCAGAGCCGCACAATCTTCACTCCGCCAGCCAATAAACGGCCCCATCAGAACATGGCTAATCGTCTGCTCATCCGCCTGCCACAACAGCCACTTCAATAAATGCCACAGCCCCATCAATTCCGGTTGATCAAAAATCGCCACCGCCGTCGACAAAGCAAATTCAATCCCTTTCAACCGCATCGCCTTAGCCAGGGCCTTGAGGGGCGCATGAGTCGCCGCCAACACCGCTATAGTATGAGGGGACTGACCCTGTCGCAGCCTGGCACTAATGAATTCCAAAACCCCAGCCTGCTCATCTAGTGTTGTCTTATATGCAACGAACTCACACTTCCCCGCCTCAGTCACCGCTCTCAGCCGCTTATCAATACTCAGCTTGGCCTCCAGCCGCTCCGGATCATTATGGCAAATCAATTGATAAGAGCTATCCAATATAGGCTGCCCGGAGCGATAATTCTGAGTTAGAACTACTGGCTTACTCAAGGCAAAGTGGTCGGCAAACCCTAAGATGTTGCCCACATCCGCACCCCGGAAACCATAAATCGCCTGATCATCATCGCCCACAGCAAAAATATTGCCGCTAGGCCCGACAAACGTCCGCAAGAGTTCATCCTGGATACTATTAGTATCTTGGTACTCATCAACCAACACATACTGATAATCCCGAGCCAACCGATCCGCCAAGTTGGGCCGCTGCTGAAGAATCTTTAACGGCACATGTAGCTGATCATCATAATCAAACGTTCCCGTCTCCAATTTAATCGACTCATATAACTCATATAAAGCGGCTAGGTCATCTTGCTCATCCACATCCCGCGGGTGCATACCCCGAGACTCCAAACGCAAACCAGCCACATAATCCCGATATCGCGCTACGTCGATCCCGGCGTTTTGTAGTTCACCAATGTACCGTACGATCCCTTCCAGAAACTCAAAACTATCAGCTTGCGGTCCATAGTACCCCAGATCAACTCTCGAAAGGTGCTGTTGCAAAAGCAACGTTTTCTGAACATCATTAATCAACCCGCCCCGAACGGACCGACCAATATGACTAGCAAACCGGCTCAATAGCTCCGCTCCAAAAGCATGAAATGTCATCACCGGCACCTGAAAAGACTCCCACCCAACCAAGCCATATAGCCGCTCCTCCATCTCCCGCGCCGCCTTCTCGGTAAACGTCAGCGCCAACACCTGGCTAGGTCGCACCCCCCGCTCCCTAATCAAGTAGGCAATGCGACGGGTAATCACCTGGGTCTTGCCCGTCCCAGCGCCAGCAACCACCAACAGCGGGCCATCACCATGCTCCACGGCCGCCCGCTGACTGGGATTGAGCCCCTCGACAATATCCATATCAGTCATTCTACCAGACCAGCACCCCGTGATCCTCGATAATGATATAATTTTAAGCGTAAGAGGCGCTTTTACGTGTCAGATCAATCAGTCTCCGATATCATTACCCATACCGCCAAGCTTGTACCCTACCTCAAACGGCCTCGACAAGTCGCGAGTTTTGTTACTGCCTACGCCTACGAACCAGCGGCCGACGAGCCCGGCTTCCGCCTCGGCAACCTCTATATCGCCATGGAAGTATTGGTCTCGGGCCGAGCTAGCGAAGAAGTTGCCGATCTCATCATTGAAACCATCGGCGAATACTACTACAACCAAACCAGCGCCAACGCCGAGCCCCTCGCCAAGTTCGAAGCCGCCATCAAGGCCACCAATCAAGAGTTGGGCCAGTACGTCAACCACGGCAACGCGGCCTGGATCGGCAAACTCAGTGCCGTCGTCGCAATCCAAGTTGATCACCAGCTACATATTGCCCATACCGGTTCGGCCGAGGCCTTCCTCTATCGTGGCAAAGCCTCCAGCCGCATCACCACCTCAGACTCCGCCAAGCCCCTCAGCCCCAACAAAACCTTCGGCTCCATTGTTACCGGCCAGCTCGAAGTTAGTGACCGCCTACTTCTATCCACACCGGCGCTCATTCATCAAATCCCTCTCACGCGCCTCCAAAGCATCATAACCGGCGCCAGGCCCAATGCCTCTCTAGCCGAAATCACCCAGCTCCTCCGGCGCACCTCCACCGATCGCATCGCCGCCCTCCTAATCGAAATCACCACCCCCGAGCTAGCCGCCCTCCAAGTCCGCTCCGAGCAGCCCAGCGAAGTCCGCCTCGGAGCGCCCGAAACCGCTCTAGAGGTTGCCAAACTCGTCACCACTCCCATCGCCCACACCACGGTAAGCTCGACCAAAAAGGTAGCCTCCACCGTCCAAGCCGGCCTCCGTCGTACCATCCCCTACGCCAAACGAGCCACCTTAGCCCTCGCAGACGCCATCCGACAAATACTCAGCACCAAAACCAGCCGACGAGCCAGTCTAGCCGTTGGTGTAATCCTTATTGCAGGGTTAATCGGGCTCGGTTTTTATAACCACTCCGCAAGCACTACCACCAAGATAATCGCCTCCTACCAGTCTGCCTACAAGCAGTTCCAGCGCGCCCAATCACTGCTCGACAGTAACGATAAGACCCAGGCTCAAGCAGGCTTCACCACTACCCAGCACCTGCTAAACGATCTCAAACCCCAACAACGAACCATCGATAAATACCTCTCCTCCACTACCTTATCCGAAAGCCAACCCCGGACGCTCGAAGCACTCTACGCGCTCGTCGCCGACCGCCTCGATCAAATCGACGGCTTAGTCAAAATACCCGCCACTACCATCGCCACCCTGCCATCCAAAAACGCCCAGCCTTCCTACCTCGAGCTAGTGGGGACCACCGCCTATGTCTTTGATACCAAAAATACCAACAGCCTCTTCATCATCAATACCACGACGGGCGGCATTCGTACCACCACCGCCAACACCAGCCAACTCGGTAGCATTCGAGCCACCACGTTATCAAGCACCGGCGATGGCATTTACATACTCACTGGCGAGCCCGCCGTCTGGTTCTACCGCTTTGACAACGACTTACTCAGCCGGCAGACCATCGCCTACGGTCAATGGTCCGATGCCAAGGCTATCGCCTCCTACGCCACCAATCTCTATCTCCTAACCGACGACGCCATCTACAAACACACCAAAAATGCCACCGGTTTCTCGCCCAAATCCAGCTACCTAACCACCACCTCAACTCCTCAACAGCACGCCACCGCCCTAGCCATCGACGGCTCCGTCTACCTCCTGTCACCCACCGGCCTCCAACGCTATCTTGCCGGCGCCCTCCAAGAATCGGTCCCCCTACCGCCCCAGCTCGCCACCGCCAACAATCTCCGGTCCGCTACCAACGCCGACGTCATCATCGCCACTAGCTCCCAAACCAACCGTATCGGTCTCTGGACTATCAAAACCCTCGGCCTAACTTTCTCCAAGCAGATAGCCCCTACCGGCATAACCAAACTACAAACCGCCCTCTACGAACCGCGCTCAGGCAACATCTACGCCCTCGCCGACAACAAGCTGATCCGTCTAGCGGTACAACCTTAACCTTGCTCCATTCGCCGCTGCGGCTCAATCCCCAGCAATGACCAATAAATCTCCATAAAAATAATGAACCGTTGCATAATATACAACTTAGACGCTGCCTCCTTGGCCGGCAGATCAATCAGCCGGAAAGATTCGTAGTACTCCTGAAACAGCTTAGCCAAGTCTAAACCATAGAAAGTCAACCGATGCACTCCATAGTCCGTTGCCATTTCCTCAACAAGTTCCGGCAGTCGGGACATCTGCTTAACCAATCGTCGTTCTAAATCATTAAGTTCTCCAATACCGGCTGCCGCCGTCCAACCCTTCTCGGCTGCCTTAGCTACAACGGAATTTGCTCGCGCATAGGCATACATGACATAAAAATAGGGATTCTTGGCCGACCGCTCCACCGCCAAATCCAAATCAAAATCCATGTGCGACTCAGCCGACCGCATCAGCGTAAAAAACAACGCTATGGGCTGACCCACCTGGTCAATCAGCTCCTCAACCGTAATAAACTGACCCAGCCGCTTACTTACCTTTACTTCCCGCCCCTCGCGCATAATCCGCATCTGCTGGTAACCAGCCATCCGGAATTCCTTGTCCGGAAACAATGCATGGACTGCCGCGTACACTGATGGAAATTGTGCGACATGATCGGGTCCCAACACCTTGATGGCATAATCAAATCCCCGAGCCCCAAAAATATCAACATGGTAAGCAATGTCCGGTGCCATATAAGTCGGGTCGCCGTTACTCTTCACTAACACCCGCTCCGGCCGCTCATCCCCCAACTCACCCGTCTTTAGCCAAACCGCCCCATCCCGCTCAAACACCAAGTTGCGCTCCCGCAATCGACGCAACGTTTCCTCAAACCGATCATCCGCCAGCAAATCGGCCTCATTAAACCAGACATCAAACCGAATCCCCATCTTGGCCACCGCCGGCTCAATATAGCGCTTGAGGATCTCGGTTGTTAAAAGACTCTTAACCTCCTCGTCCGGCCTGCTCGCTAGCTCTTGGCCAAACCTCCCCGCCAACTCCTTAATATAGTCGCCCCGATATTGCCGCTCCTGGCTTTCCGGCATCAGACCCACTTCCATCTTGACGCTTTCAAGCAACTTAGTAATCTGGGTACCAGCGTTATTAAAATAATACTCTCGCGTTACTGCGTACCCAGCCCGATCCAATACCCGCGACAATACCTCTCCAATAAAACCACCTCGGGCGTTGCCAATCGTGGTTGGTCCCGTCGGATTAGCCGAAATATACTCCACCTGAACCTTCTTGCCCTTGCCCAAGCCGCCACGTCCATAGTCCCGATCAACCTTCGCCAGCTCCGATACCCAAAAGTCGTCAGTCATCGTCAGATTAATAAAACCCGGGCCAGCCACCTCCACCCGCTTGGTCCCCTCGAGCCCCCCTCGCAACGCCTCCGCCAGCTCCTCCGCTAGCACACGCGGCGTCACCCCCAACTCCTTGGCATACACCATAGCTGCGTTCAGAGAAAAATCACCAAACTTCGGGTCACAATAGGTCAACTCAAATCGCCCCAAGTCCGTAGCCTGGCCAAATCGCCCGCTCATCAGCGCCGCAATCTTTGGTCTCAAATAAGTAATCATATCGGCCCGATTATACCAAGCCAGTGGCAATAACTCTATCTCTGAAGCAAAGACACTTGCTCAATGTATTTTTTTGTGTCATTATATCAAAGTAGCCATTCCCCAACCAAAAAGGAGCTACAATGTCCTCGAAACCATCCCCCGGCTCAAGCCAGCATGAGCCGAGCCATTTCAAGGTTCTGATGGGGCTGTATCTGGGTATGGGCATCATCGCCATCATAGCCGGCTGGCTGCTTCACGACATGTGGGCAGCCCTCGGATTGCTCGCTGGTCTGGCCGTCGGCACCGTTGTCCTCTGGCTGATCGACTCCATGATCAAAGCCTCGGGTCGTCGAGGCTTCGTCTACCCCTTCACCTACCCGGACGGCACAACCGAACGCCACATTGGGATCAAGGGCGCCTTGCAGCGCCGCCGCTAGCTTTCACATTGAGGGCTCGTCAATCTGACGAGCCCTCATCCATAATCACCTATATAATAGAGTCATGAAACTCCTCGCCAAAAACCGCCGCGCCACTTTCGACTACGCCATCAACGACCGGCTCGTTGCCGGTCTTGAGCTCATGGGCGACGAGGTCAAAAGTATTAAGTCCGGCTTTGTTAGTCTTAAGGGTTCGTTCATTGCCCTTTACCAAGGCCAGGCCTACCTTGTTCATGCCCACGTCACGCCCTACAAGCACTCTGCCCGCAAGACCGAACTCGACCCTACGCGCAACCGCAAGCTCCTCCTACACCGCAAGCAGCTAGATCAGCTTATCGGCCACAAACAAGCCGGTCTCAGCGTTGTCCCAACCGCTCTCCTCCAGGATCGCCGACTCATC
The DNA here is from genome assembly GCA_964405545.1 of uncultured Candidatus Saccharimonadales bacterium. Lineage (GTDB taxonomy): Bacteria > Patescibacteriota > Saccharimonadia > UBA4664 > UBA4664 > CAYOOH01. The sequence continues at coordinate 8,975 of CAYOOH010000020.1, forward strand.
AAACTCGAAATCGGCATCGGCCGAGGCAAAAAGCTCTACGACAAACGCGCCACCATCAAGGCTCGTGACACTGCTCGCGACTTGGCCCGCGAACTCAAACCCTAACCGCTAGAAACCGCATACCAGCACCCGCCAACCCATTTGCAAACATCACTGCCAGCACCAAACTTTGGTGACTTACTCGCTTCGTCCGGCTCCTAACCAACCGTCGCAGTCAGCCATCCTGCCAAGTTGTCGGCGGTAAATCCAAGTCCCCAAAAACTCAGAAAAAACCTCCTTGACGAGCTTAAGCCTAAGCGTTAATCTAGCTATAGGTACCTGCACAAAAAAAGTACTCAAAACAAAAAAGAACAAACTCCATCACCAAGAAACGGCTCTGCAAAGAGCCGTTTCTTATTCTCCTCCCAACTAGCCAGCGTCAAAAGAACTACTGAGCCGGACTCTCTGTGTCAGTAATTTGTTGAGAATCCAAACTCTTCGACAAGGCATTATATTCGTCCACACCCCGACGATAATCATCAATCCGCCCATTAATATCATCAACCAGTTGGTTTTGGCGCGGCACCAAACTATTGTATTGATCAATCATTCCCCGGTTGCGATACAACTGCATCTGCTGGTTGATAGCCCCCAACTGACCCTTTAACAACCGAATATGCGCCAGCTCGCTCTCCAGCTCTGTCCGCCGCGAGCTAAATACCGTCTGGTAAACCTCATGAGCCAGCACAACCCGACCTCTATCCTTAAAATACCGGCCATAATACTCATTCAGCATCGGCGACAACGTCCCATACTCCGTTCCCAAAATTGAATGCAACTCATTGGCCTCTTCGCCCGGCTCGGTCGTGGCGTAGCTTGCCATCCGTTGCTTAAGGTCATCATCCCTTAACCCGGCATAAACCCGCTCAAGCTCCTGCCCCAACCGCTGACGCTCCGAACTACCCAGCCGCGCCCATGCCGCATGCAGCAGCTCGTGAGCTGTCACCACGTCCATCTCCGGCGCCAAGCTGTCATTATCAATCTGTAATACATAAATCCGTCCATGATAAAAACAGCCCAACTCCAGGTCATGAGGCAAAGTATCGCAGTCACTATTAAAAATCGCCTTTTGATCAAGCTGCGGTTCCGCCCGATACAAAATACCTCGAGCCGCCTCCGTCAGCTCCAAGCGACCCTCAACTGCCGCCATAGGCGCCGCTGGCTTAAACGTCCACAAAGCATACTGGTCCCACAACTGCTGATAGTACAAAACCCCCAGCACCACCACCCCTAGGCCTATCACCCGACCCATAACCGACAACCAGCGATGTAGCGGCAAAGGTTTCATCTAGCCTCACTCTAGCGCGTCATACTTATGCTTGCAAACAATCAATCGATTTGTAAGATAAATGATCGGCCTATGATCTTCACTAACCTCCAGTCATCCTATCTCATCAAGCCCAATCTCTCAGCTCGCCGCAAGCGCCGCTGGACCGGTTTCCAGACCCCGCTCCTCTCGATTCAACGCGCCCACCCACGCATCCTATCGCGCTCCCTAGTTGCCCTCACCCTCTGGTCCAGCCTAGTCGGCTCCATCCAATACCTTGCCACCCCAAGCCACAATCACGGCCAGCCTCCTACAGCTGCCTCAGCCTCCCGAGCCAGCTTCAGTCTCCTAAAACCAACTGCCAACCCCACCCACGCCGTCGCCGCCCACGCCCTTCCCTCCGGTCCCTCAGGCCTGCTCCTACCGCCCGGCACCATGGCACCCGACCGAACCTACCCCAATAGCTATAGCCGCGGCCAATGCACCTGGTATGTCGCCGGCCGGCGTCAAATCCCCGACCGCTGGGGCAATGCCTCTGCCTGGTATTACCATGCCGTCGCCTCAGACTGGAGTGTCGGTCAGGCACCGGCCATCGCCGCCATCGCCTGGACTCCAACGGGTGCATTCGGCCACGTTGCCCTAGTGGAACAAATCTCAGCCGACGCCAGTCAAGTCTACATCTCCGAGATGAACTATCGTGGCGTCGGTATCAAAACCTACCGCTGGGTACAAGCTCGGTCATTCAAATATATCTACTAAACCGTTTTTGAGACATTTCCCCTCCACTCACCGCTTCTGCTAAAATAAAACCATCATGATTACCCGCGCCTGGCAGTTCGCCAAACAACTCCGGCTTCCCTCGCGATGGCGGCCTGAGCTTGTCTGCTTAGTTGCCTTGGCCTTTGCCACCCGCCTCTGGAGCCTCTACAAACCCAACTCCGTTGTCTTCGACGAAGTTTACTTTAAGGCTTTCGCCGCCCACTATCTGGACGGCCGCTACTACTTTGATATCCACCCGCCCCTCGGCAAACTACTCCTGGCCGGCTTCGCCCACCTGCTCAACCTGTCAGCCAACAATCTGCTGACGGCCACCGCCGTCGGCTTGCGTCTTTTGCCTGCCCTGGCTGGCATCCTGCTTGTTCCACTCGTCTGGGGCATCCTTCGCAGGCTGGGCGCCTCGCGTCCCTTTGCCTTTCTGGGAGCCGCGGCCATCCTGTTCGACAATGCCCTCTTAGTCGAATCCCGCTTCATCCTGATGGATTCCATGCTCCTCTTATTTGGTCTTGGAGCCCTCTACTTTTACCTAGTCGCTCGCGACTCCGCCGGACGGCTGCGCTGGCTCTGGCTCAGTCTAGCCGCCACCAGCGCCGGCGCAGCCGCTAGCATCAAATGGACTGGCCTGAGCGCCCTTGGCCTGATCGGTCTTGTCTGGCTCGGTGACCAGTTCGGACGCAAAGCCAGCTGGATCCGTCGCCTGGTCGAGTTAAAAATCCTCATACTCATACCCATACTCGTATACCTGGCAACCTTCTGGCTCCACTTCCAACTCCTGCCCCGCTCCGGCGACGGTGACGCCTTCATGAAGCCCCAATTCCAAGCTACCCTCGTTGGCAGTCCCTACTACGACCCCACTACTCACCTGTCCTTTTGGACCAAATTCATCCAGCTCAATCAGGAAATGTATCGCGCCAACCAAACCCTCACCGCCACTCACCCCTATGGCTCACACTGGTACTCCTGGCCTCTCGAAATTCGCCCCATCTACTATTGGCAAGGCGACACCCTTGCCACGGGCCGCCAAGGCAACATCTACCTCCTCGGTAATCCGGCTGTTTGGTGGGGCGTTTGGGCTGCTATAATAACTGGCCTCGCCTATGCTTGGCTTAAGCGTCGGCGACTCCGTACCCTCACCGTCACCGGACTATCGCTCACCGCCATAGCTTACGCCATCAATCTCATTCCGTTCATGGCCGTCACCCGGGTCATGTTCCTCTATCACTATTTCTTCTCCTTCATCTTTAGTCTCATCTTTGCCGTCCTCCTCTGGAATGACCTAGCCACCTCTCACGATCAAAACCAACTTGCCAAACCCTCTCACCGGCATCTCTACGGCGCCGTCCTCGTCCTACTGCTCCTCGGTTTCCTCTTCTTCGCCCCTTTGAGCTACGGCATCCCGCTCACACCCGATAGCCTCCAGCACCATATCTGGCTTCCCAGCTGGCGTTAATACCAACATTGGACTAACCATCCCAGCCCGCGTACCATTAAGACATGAACGACGCCCAGCGCGATCAAATCGAACAAGCCGCCAAGGATCAAGCCGCCCAGCTCGGCTTCCCCTATTTTGACACCCGACCCCACCTCGATATCTCGTCTGTTGTCGGCAAAATCACTCTGGCCGGCATGCAAGCCTACGGCATCGTCCCCCTCAAGCTCGAAGGCACCAAGCTAACCATCGCCACCAGTCCCGAGACCGACCGCGCCGAGCTCCAGTCGCTCCGCCAACGCCTAGCCGGCTACAGCGTAGACTACGTTTTTATCTCTCAATTCGCCTGGAACCGCCTCTTTAACCGCTTCTCTATCTACACCAACCAAGACATCATTACAAAAGGCGACTTCAAGCAGTTCACTCAAAACCTCCTCAACATCGAGCCCAAATTCATGTTCGAGCCTCTAGCTCAACTCGCCTACCAGCTCGGCGCCTCAGACATCCATATCGAACCCGGCGAACACGAAGCTCGCATTCGCCTACGCATTGATGGCACCCTCCACCCCATCACCACCATCCCGCATGATCGCTACAACCTCTTTGCCTCCGACCTCCAAATGCGAGCCGGGGTCAAATGGGGCGGCGACACTCCCCAAGGGGGGCGTGTCAGCCTCAAGGTCATAAACAACGACGGCGACGAAATCCAGCTCAACATGCGGCTCGAATCCATTCCATCGCTCCATGGCGAAGACATTGTTATTCGCCTCTTCAATCTCGGCGCTCAGTACCTCCGACTCACCAACCTCCAGCTCACCAAGCAGCAAATGGCTACCCTGCTCCGCTGCGTCTCCCACCCCCGCGGCCTCGTCCTAGCTGTTGGTCCCACCGGCTCCGGCAAGACCTCCACCCTCTACTCCATCATGAATCATCTCAACACCCCCGAGACCAAAATCGTCACCCTCGAAGACCCCATCGAATACGACCTCGAAGGCATCTCTCAAGTCCCCGTCCGGTCCGACAACCAAGAATTATTCTCCCAAGAACTCCGAGCCGTCCTGCGCGAAGATCCCAACATCATCATGATCGGCGAAATCCGCGA
>CAYOOH010000021.1:0-13430 GCA_964405545.1 uncultured Candidatus Saccharimonadales bacterium
AATGCGATGGTCCAGGCGGGCGTGCCCGAGTTCGTGTAAAAGGGCAAGGCGGCCGTTGTTGGTGGTGATACGGCGGGTGTCGTAGGTGATGGTACGACTATTGGGCGACCACATGAAGAATTTGCCCGGTATGAAGGTTTGGTCTGTGAAGTGTTGTAAAAAATCCATGCTCACCCTCCTGTTGGTCTGCTTGGTACTATAACGGGTGGCGGGGGAGGGTGTCGAGCATAAGCGGAAAAGTTGGTAGTATGTCTGTAATGGATAGTGAGACTCGAGATGGCCACGAACAGCGATTAGCCCGGATAAGAGATCAGATACGGGGTTTTTTTGAGCGTGGCGAAAAGGTAAGAATATTTCACGGCTTTAGTAACACGACCCGGAGCGAGGATAAAGATCCGGCCCGATTGGTGGACGTTAGTCTGATGGATCAGGTAATTGAGATTAATACGGTTGAGCGGTTTGTAGTGATGGAGCCGAGTGTAACGATGGCGCAACTGGTGGAGGTGTTGGCGGCGGTGGGGTTTGCACCGCCGGTGGTGCCGGAATTTCCTGGGATCACGGTGGGTGGGGCGATTATGGGAGGGGCAGGAGAGAGTAGCTCGTTTCGGTATGGTTGTTTTCATGAGAGTTGTTTGGAATATGAGGTGGTACTGGCGGATGGTTCGGTGGTAACGGCATCGGCTGATGAGCGCCGGGAGTTGTTTGATAGTCTTCCGTGCTCGTATGGGTCGATCGGGGTTTTGAGTTTGGTTAAGATGCGAATTGTGCCGGCGGCAGCTTATGTGGAGCTGACTTACCATCGGGTGGATAGTTATAGTCGAGCGGTCGAGATGCTAAGGCAACTGTCGCAGTCCGAAACCCAATTTGTGGATGGGATTATGTACGCTCCGGATTGCGGGGTAGTGATGACGGGCAGATTTTGTACCGAGCGGGGGCCAAGGCGGGCTAGTTTTTCTAAGTGGACAGACGATTGGTTTTACACTGAGGCCAGGAAGAAGATTAAGCGGCCAGGAATGGTTCGAGAGACGATCGAGTTGCGGGATTATTTTTTTCGCTATGATCGAGGAATTTTCTGGATGGGGCGATATGGGTTTGAGATGCTGGGGTTACCGTTTACTCGGTTGACCAGAGGGCTGCTGATCGGACTCATTAAGACGCAGACACTGTATCCGTTTATGGAAGGAGCGCGGTTGTCGCAGGGGTTTGTGGTTCAGGACGTGTGTTTGCCGGTGGGTCGGGTGGAGGAGTTTATGGCCTATAACGAGGCCGAATTGGGAATTTTTCCCTTGTGGCTGTGTCCATTGAAGTCGGATACGAGGAGTTATTTGGCGCCGGCGTATGGCCGCCGGGGTGATTTGGTGATGAACGTTGGCGTGTGGGGACGGGTGGAGGGTTCGTATGAGGCAGTTGTTGCGCGGAATCGGTCACTGGAGGCCGAAGTGGCGAAGCTAGGCGGGCGCAAAGTGTTGTATGCGCATGCATACTATAGTCCGGCGGAATTTGGGGCTTTGTATGATCTGGAGCGGTACGAGGCGGTTCGGCGGCGTTATGGGGCAGAGACAGTACTGCCAACTCTCTATGACAAGGTTACCGTGTCCAGGCGGTACGAGCCGTCGGTGATGAGGGGCATCATGGCGGTGGTTAGAGCGGCGCTCACGCGGTCGAGTCGATAAGTTTGGCCCGCCTTATGAGAGCGAAAAAGAGGGTGGTTCAGATGAAGGTGTTGACTTTTATTATCCTCTATGTTAGATTAAGTACATCGATCGTGAGGGTGATGAGCGATGTTGGGGCTTTTGCCGGCTGGATGTGAGTGCTCACCTCCTTACAATTTGGCTTAGGACTAAGCCCCAACAGCGCTCGTATCAACGTCAGCGCTTAAAACCAAATCTAAATAGCCCTATGTTGCTTGGGTCTCGGCCCCTCCAAGGTGTCCATTCCTCGGCAACATAGGGCTATTTCGTGCTTGTGCTTGCGAGAATTGGCTGGGTGGGGTACAACGGATATACAGTTATTGCAGGAGTGCGGGGATGAAGCGGGATACCATTAAGACCTTGATTGGTTTATTTATTATCGGTTTGATTGTGGTGGCGACGTTTATGTATGGTAATGCTCAGCGCCAGGCACAGCAAAAACGTGATCAGGCGACCAACAAGCCGCAACCGTCTCCGAGCCGGACGGTGGCGAGTTCGGTGACACCAACGCCTAGTGGGGCGCCTGCTCCGGTGCAGTCGCCTGGTGTAGTTGGAGGTGGTGCCAAGACGACGCCGACAACGGGCGGCACGGGCAAGGATTTGCCGGAGACGGGGTCACCGTGGGGTGGCGTGATCGGGGCGGCGGCTTTGGTGGGTACGGGTTTGGCGTGGCGGCGATCGCAGCGGGCGTTGGTGGATGCGGCTCGGCGGTGGCGCTAGCAGGCTCTAGGGGGCTTTACGTTGTCGATTTTATGCCGTAAAATAGGGATAGATCACTTCTTGTAGTGCCAAGGCAAGGGTGAAATTTTTTTGGAAGGAGAGTACGCGCCTTTTTTTAGCTCGCTTGGACCCGAGTGGCGCGGAAAATATAAGATATGGCAGCAGTAAAAGAAATGACGATGGAGGAGCTCCTGGCTGAGGCGCCGGTTGGTGCAATGGCGGTGGGCGATGTGGTTGAAGGAACGGTCATCGCGGCTGAGAAGCACGAGGTTTGGCTGGATTTGGGGCCGCGTGGTACGGGTTTGGTGGTAGGTCGGGAGATCGAGCACAGTCAGGATATTAAACCGGGCGACACGATTTCGGCTAGCGTTCTGGACCCCGAGGATGACCGCGGCTATGCGATTTTGAGCCTCAAAAAGGTGGCCAAGGAAAAGGGCTGGGAAAGCTTGGAGGAGCGGTTTAGCAAGGGTGAAGTGTTCTCGATTAGCGCCTTTGATGCCAACAAGGGTGGTTTACTGATTGAGGTAGACGGGATTCGTGGTTTCTTACCGGTCAGTCAATTGAGCGCCGAGAACTATCCGCGCGTGAGTGGGGCTGACAAGGACGAGATTTTGCATCGATTGAATGCTTTGGTGGGTCGACCGCTGGAGGTTCGAGTGCTGGATCTGAACCGTCGCGACAATAAGCTGATCTTGAGCGAGAAAGCGGCCAAGCGGGAAGATACCGAGAGTAAGGTGTCAAAGATGCAGGTGGGCGACGTGGTCGAAGGTGTGGCGACTGGTGTAGTCGACTTTGGCATTTTTGTGAACGTCAACGGTGTCGAAGGTTTGGTTCATATCTCTGAGATCGCTTGGGATCGAGTGGATAACCCCAGCTCGTACGTTAAGGTGGGCGACAAAGTTCAGGCCAAGATTATCTCGATTGACCGCGACAAATTGAGTTTGTCGATGAAGCAGCTGATGCCCGATCCGTGGATCAAGGACGCAGCCAAGTATCGGGTGGGTGATCAGATCGAGGGCAAGATTACCCGGATTACGCCGTTTGGAGCGTTTGTCCAAGTGACGCCAGCCATCGAAGCACTGGTTCATATCAGTGAGCTGTCGGATAGCCATGTTGAGGATCCCAACAATTTGGTGAAGCTGGGGGAGACAAAGAATTTCCGGATTATCGCGATTGACCCAGAGGCTCACAAACTGAGTTTGTCTCTTAAGAGCAAAAAGTCTGAAACGGCCGAAAAGTAACTTGTACAATTGATGACTACGCACCACCATCTGCCGCTGCGTCGCTGCCGGGTTTGTCGGCAGCAGCTGCCCAAGTCCGAGCTGCGGCGGTGGACGGTGGTGGCGGGTCGAGTAGTGGCCGATTTTGGTCAGACGGCGACTGGTCGGGGCTACTATAGCTGTAGCGATCGCTGTAGCCAGATTTTACCCAAAACGATTAAAGGTGCCGTAGCCGTACCCTAACCCATTAGAAGGAGTCCTCATGCCAGATAACACCCTGGACAAGCAATCGATAACAATCCCTGAAGTGATTGGGGTGGGTGAGTTTGCGCGTGTTTTGGGTTTGCCGGTAACGCGGGTGATGGCTGAGTTGATGAAGAACGGGGTGATGGCGACTATCAACGAGCAAATTGATTTTGATACGGCGGCAATTATTGGGTCGGAGTTGGGGTTTGAGATTGAGCCGGAAGTGGTTGAGGCTGAGGTTAAGTCGACGGGTAAGGTGAAACTGGCTGAGGGCGAGGGCGAGGTCCGGCCGCCGATTGTGGCAGTGATGGGTCATGTTGACCATGGCAAGACGTCGCTGTTGGACGCCATCCGGCATAGCCAGGTGGCGGCTAAGGAAGCGGGCGGTATTACCCAACATATCGGCGCCTATCAGATTAAGCGAGGTGAGCGGTGGATCACCTTCATTGATACGCCTGGTCATGAGGCGTTTAGTGCTTTGCGGCAGCATGGAGCGCGGATGACGGATGTGGCAATTATTGTGGTGGCGGCGGATGACGGCGTGAGGCCGCAGACCAAGGAGGCGATCCGGCACGCGCAGGAGGCCGGCGTTCAGCTGGTGGTGGCGGTCAACAAGATCGATAAGGAAGGGGCCGACCCGATTCGAGTGCGACAGGAGCTAAGTGAGCTGGGGCTGGTGGCCGAGGAATGGGGTGGTAGTACGGTAATGGTGGACGTATCGGCAAAGGCCGCTACCAATATTGATAAGCTGGTGGATGTGGTACTGTTGGTGGCGGATATTGAGGACTTGCGAGCACGGCCGACGGGTCCAGCCGAGGGGGCGGTGATTGAGTCGCATTTGGATGCTGGCAAGGGGCCGGTGGCAACGTTGCTAGTGCGGGGTGGGGTGCTTGCGACGGGTAACTTTTTGGTGGCCGGGGGGACCTATGCTAAGGTGCGGAGTTTGGGGGATTTCCGGGGCAAGCGTATTGCTAGTGCGCATCCGGGGATGCCGGCGGTCGTGACGGGTTTTAAGGCGGTGCCGTCGTTTGGTGACTTGTTCCGGACGGTGGCAACTGAGAAAGAGGCTCGCGAAGCGGCAGCGGCGGTGGTGCGACGAGAGCAGGCTAAGAGTTTGGGGATCAAGAAGATTGATGCGTCGCAACTGAGTGAGGCGATTTCGGCCGGTAATATCCGAGATTTGAATGTGGTGCTCAAGGCTGATACTCAGGGTTCGCTGGAGTCGCTCCTGGAGAGTTTGGCGGGTTTGCGCAATGGTGAGGTGGCTGTTAAGGTGGTGTCGAGTGCGGTGGGGCAGATTTCGGAATCGGACATTGCTTTTGCTAAGACGGCCGGAGCGCTGTTGATCGGATTTGGGGTGAGCTTGAACTCGGGGCTGAAGGCTTTGGCCAACCGAGAAGGGGTGATGGTCCGGTTGTATAAAGTGATTTATGAATTGACGGATGATTTGCGTGAGGCGCTGGAAGGGTTATTGGCTCCAGAAATTATTGAAACGGTGATTGGAGAGCTGGAGATTAAGGGCGTGTTTAAGATTGCCAAGGGGATGGTAGTGTGTGGTGGTACGATCATGAGCGGCAGGATTGCGCCAAAGCAGAAGCTGCGGGTTAAGCGAGCCGGCGAGGTGGTGGGAGAAGGAACGCTCACGAGTCTCCAGAAGGACAAACAGGATGCCAAGGAAGCGTTTGAGGGTGAGACGTGCGGTTTGAGCGTGGCGACCCATGTGGCGATTGCGCTGGGCGATGTTTTGGAATTCTTTACGGTTGAGTCGAAGGCTCGGAAGCTAGAGGCGTGAACGATCGAGTAGCCAAGGTTGAGAGCTTGATCTTGCAGGTGGTGGCACCTAAGCTAATGGAGCTGTTGGACGGCCAAGCGGCGGGTGTAACGGTGACGCGGGTGGACGCGGCGCCGGATTTGCGCAATGCGACTGTGTGGGTGGGATTGCTGGGGGATGCGGCGGCGCAAGAGCGGTTGTGGACGGCGGTGGAGCGGCAGCGGGGGGAGGTGCAGCGGGCGCTGGGAGAGCGGCTGACGACCAAATTTGTACCGCGGTTGACGTTTAGGCGTGATACGGGCGGCGAGTATGCGGCTCGGATTGACCAGTTGTTGCGCAAGCTGTAATTCGACGATTTCGGTTGAGGCGGACTAGGTCGGGGGGAATGAGGCTCGGCTGTAATCTGTCAAGCGCTTATGCTAGAGTTGAGTCATATGGAATTATTGTATGACTGAAATTGGTGGGCCTGGGGGTCCGGAGAACTGGACCTCGCGGTATGTGGGTCCTGATGAGTATGATTTTGATTCCGATCTGTCTCCCGACTGGTCACCAGGGAGGCGCGGGCGGGTTAGGAGAGCGCTTGATGCAGTTGGTTCTGCCCCGCGGCGTGCGGCGTGGTGGATTGCGGATCGAGTGGATGAGCGCCGGAGTAGGGGGCGGCGGACGGAGGAAGCGCGGCGAGCGGTTGAGGCAGCAACGAGCGGGGGTGGAGTGGGGCTGGACGGCCCGGACTCTGGGGCGCCTGTCGTTGGTGGGCCGGTAGGATCGGCGGAATCGCGTCCGCTTGGGCCGGTGGATGCGGGTGGGTTGAGGAGTCCAAGTGCCGGAGGCGGTGGGGAATCGTTGCCGGGTGGGGGGCCGGCAGGACCGGGGCGACCACTGGGTGACGGAGGGTTTGGTGGGGGGTTCGAGGCGGGGTATGGAAGCGGTTACGGGTCGGGAGGGGATGGCGGTCGGCGGCCTCCTGATTATGGGGCTCTTGGGTATGATTTCGATGATGATGATGATGATGAGGTCTTGGGCCGTAGACCTGAGGCTGGTCGGCGGGCTGATGGGGGCTACGGAGATGGAGATATCGACGACGGGCTAGAGCGGCGGGATCGGAGGCCAGGGACGGGTCGGTCGAGTGAGAGAGGTGAGGTGAGCGAGCGGGTGGAGCGTCAGGCGAATGTTTTGATGCATCATATTGAGGATTTGGCGACTGGGGGGCGTTTGGAGGGACCGCGGAGCGCGGCTGTGGGCGAGGGTTGGGGTGGGCAGGAGCGGCTGGATTTATTGGATGAGATGATGAGGCGGCTGGGAGTTGACCATCATGACGATGTGGCTTCGGTCCACCAGGCTTTGGCCGACAAGAATCGTCCGAGACATCTGAGGCCGAGGGGGATTACGCCGCGGGATGTGATGCAGCCGTGGATTTTGCCGGCCAAATTATACCGTGAGTATGTGCATGAGCCGAGCACGAGGCTGGAGGGTTTGAACCTAGAGGATTATGTTGAAATTGTTTATATGGTGCCGGATACGCGGGTGAGGTACGGCTCACACCTGGCGGTTGTAAAACGGTATGAGCTGCGGAATGGTGCGGAGGCGCCGCCGGTGATGATGGATGTGGTAGTGATGCCGGGAGCGGCTTTTAGGGTCAGTGAGGATAGGGACGGTCGGCGACAGGTAGCGCCGAGTGAGGCCTTGATGGGCTGGTTGAGTCGACGAGATTTTCGGAAGTTGCGGCCGGGAGTGAATCCAGATGCGGCGCGGCAGTTTAGCGAACATGAGGACGCGCCGGGGATGGCGGACGCGGTGTTGCGGGCTTCGGGGATAGGGCCGGCGGATGATCATCACGGAGGCGGGCATGGGCATGGCTATCAGGGGATCGAAGCTGACCGGCCGGGGGGCGGGGCGCGGGCTGGGTATCGGCGGAGGGTGGTGCCGGCGGCCGATGAGGATAATTGGGTTTCGATGGGGTCGGGTTCGGTCTCGGGGCCGGTCGCGCCTTCTCCTCATCGACCGGCGGCTTTGGCGGCTCCGTCTCATCCGGTTGGGCCAGTGCCTCCCGCAGCTCCGCATGGACCGGCGGCCCCGGCTTATCCAGTATCGCCGGCAGCTTCGCATGGGCCTGTAGCACCCGATTATCTACCGCTGCCTGCTGATCCGTTGGCGCTCCGTGGACCTGTAGAGCTGCTCTCTCCACCGGCATCTCGGCCGACTGACGGCCGAAGCGGGGTGGAGCCGGCACCAGCTATCGTATCGTCTGGGGAGCGAGCGAGGAGGGTGGCGGAAGGGTTGGAGGAGGTGACGGATACTACCTCTCGCTTAGTGCTTGAGGTTCGGTCGGGTGCAGGGGTTTCTGTGGAGTCTTTGTCGCGATGTCTGGATAGGATATCGGAACTGCTGAGACGAGCCGCTGAGAGTCCGGATGTAGCAAGAGAAGTTACGCAGTCCAGGCTGGATCATGCCGAGCAAGTATGGCGAGAGGGCTTTAGGGCGTGGGGACAGTTGGTGGAGCACATGACCGAGCCGGAGTGGCGCCTGGAGGAGTATGGTCTGCAGATGCGGACTTTGCGAGAGCATTTTGCCCGGGATATAACAGACGACTCTCTATCGGCCTACTACGAGCGGGTGCGGTTTGTGGCCCGACCGGTTTTGACAGTTATAAGGGAGCAAATAGTGGCGGCTGCAGCCGATCAGCCTGCTCGCGCTACGGTGTTGAGAGCTGCCGCGAATCGATATTTGATACCCGCAGATGAGCTATTTAGTTTGATTGAGGGTGAGCGTCTTCGGATTCAGGAAGAGCGATTGAGGAGAGAGGGAAGGGTGCCGGCTAATAGTTGGCCGGAGATTGTGTACAGTGGCTCTCCTTACACGTTGTAAAGTTTGCTCTTTAATTCGCTTTTCCCCCGTCGGCTTGCTGCGGGGTTATTGATTTTTTAAACTTGTGCGTGATGGGGTTAGGCTAGAGGGTGGCCGGCTAGAAATTCGCGGGCGGTCATGTCGCGTTTGCCAGCTGGTTTGAGGTGATCGATGATGAGACTGCCGATGCCACAGGCCACGGCTAGGCGGCCGTCGGTGGTTTTGAACGGAGTGCCAGGGGTGGTCGAGGGCTGGGGGGATTGGCTAACGTGGGCGGCTGTGATGATGAGCTCGGTGCCGGCCAGGGTGGTGTGGCTGCCGGGCCAGCCGAGATAAGCTCGGATCTGGCGTTCGATGACGGCGGCGGGTTGAGTCCAGTCTATGTGGCCTTGTTGTTTGGTGATAAGGCCGGTAGTGGTGACGCGGTGGTTGTCTTGAGGCGTGGGGGTGAGGCGTCCATCGAGTATGTCGGACAGGTGCCGGGCTAGGAGGTCGGCGCCTAGATAGGCTAGGCGCTCGTAGAGTTCTTGGCGGGTTTCGGTGCCGACGAGGGGCAGCTCGGTTGCGGCGTAGACGGGGCCAGTATCGAGGCCGGGCTCGATGCGCATGAGGCTGACGCCAGTCTGGGCGTCGCCATTTAGGATAGCGGCTTCGATGGGGGAGGCGCCTCGGTAAGCGGGCAGGAGTGAGGCATGGACATTGATGAGACCGCGGGGGAAGAGGCTAATGATGCTTGGGGGAATGATTTTTCCATAGGATACGACTACGCCTGCGTCGACATAGAGACGATCGAGCTGGGGCTTGAGGTCGGCTAGGGCGGTGGGCTGGAAAACAGGGATGCCGCGACTGATGGTGAGGCGCTTGACGGCTGGCATGGTCAGTTCTTGACCTCGGCCGGTCTGACGATCGGGCTTGGTGACGGCGGCTACGACATTGCCGGCGCCGCCCAGCAGGCGAATAAGCGAAGGGATGCTAAAAGCATCGGTGCCAAAGAAGACGAGGCGGTGACCGCTAAGATGACTCATGAGGTGGCCATGGGGTTGTGAGTTGAGGGGGGTGGAGCGGGAATGAACTTGCCGTCTGCTTGGAGGCGGAAGAGCTTGTGGGGGTCGGTGACGCGATCGACGAAGACGACGCCGTTGGTGTGGTCGATTTCGTGCTGGAAGACGCGAGCTAGGAAGTCGGTGGCGGTAATGCGAACGGGTTGACCGTTGAGGTTAAGGGCTTTGATTTTGACCTTGGGGTAGCGGGCGACTGAGCCGTAGATATCTTTTACGCTGAGGCAGCCCTCGAGTTCTTCGACGGGCTGGCCTTCGGTTTTGACGATCTCCGGGTTGATGAAGACACTAAACGACTTGTCGTCTCTGTCGTCGAAGTCGTTGCGAATAACGACAACTCGGTAGAGCTTGGCGACTTGGACCGCGGCCAGGGCTGCGCCAATCTCGTGCTCGCGGCCGGCCTCCCAATCGAGGGTGGCGGTAATCATGTCCTGGGCAAGCTGCTGGACCTCGGCGTCGACGTGGCTGATGCGTTGGGAGCGTTGGCGCAAGACGGGATTGGGAATGGTAATGATATCTTTGGCGGTCATTGGCTTGCATTTTACCCTATCTGAAGGCCAAATGCTAAACTTAGTGGTATAATGCCGGCGGATAACGTTTTGAACAATTCAAAAGGGTTGATTATGACATCACTAGAATACCTGGAGCGAAGCGTTCGGGAGCTGTATGAAGGTCGGAATCCGAACAGGGCCGAGTGGGCTGATTGGCTGTATGGCCATCATGTGTTTGTGGTAGCGGATAAGGCTGGCGTGCTCGCTCAAGAGGTGGGAGCGGATCGTGATTTGGCGCGAGCTGCTGGCATGCTGCACGACATAGCAGATGCGGTGATGAGCCGGTTTGATGATCGGCATGAGGTTGAGAGTGGGCGCGTGGCTCGGGAGTTGATGGAGCGAGCGGGTTTTGGATCCGGCGATATTGAGCTGGTGGTGGAAGATGGGCTTCGCTGGCACGGTTGTCACGACGGTCGGGCGCCGGAGAGCAAGGAGGGTCAAGTGCTGGCGACGGCTGATGCCTGGGCTCATCTGACAACGGATTTTTATATCTATGCAGTTCATGCTATGGCGCGGTCGCAGACGTTGGCCGAGGCTAAGGCTTGGGTATTAAAGAAGGCTCGTCGCGACTTCTGTGACAAGGTGCGGTTTGAGTCGGTGCGGGAGCAAGTGCGGCCGGATTACGAAGCGGTGTTGCGGTTGTTTTCGCGCTAGCGGGGTTGTTTTTGATAGGGGTTGGGGATAGAATCTAGGGCGCAAGGACGGACAGGCGCTCTGGAGAGGATTTTTTGACATGCAGCATTCTTTTGATTTTGTGCTGACAACGCCGGTGCCGTGCAGGTATAACGAGACTCTGAGTCGTATACTCGGAGCTTATCCGTGGCAATGCTTGGAACCGGAGTTGTTGAGCGAGTTGGTGGCGAAGATCAGGCGGATGTTGGGTTCGGATGCGGTGCCAGTATTGGGTGGGCAAGTGTCACAGGTGGAGGGAACTCCGCTGGCCGGGACTTGTTTTTTGCTGGCTGAGCAGATGCCTCATGTGGGACTTCTCTATGGCTTGGTGACCCAGCCTCGGGAACATGGGGAGTCAATGGCCGGCGCGTTCTTGGACTCGATGTGGAGAAATGTGTTTTTGCGACCTGGCGCCACGGGGTTTGTGGTGGCGGTTGTGAGGGCGCCGGTGATCCGTCAGTTTTGCGATGAAGTTGGTATCGGACTTCGCCAGAACGGCATCGAGCTGGGTGCGGCTGAGCCGCATCATTTCCGGGCGACGACTGGTCCTGGGGGCTGGTCGGTGTCGTACAGGCGTTTAACGTCGTAGTAGTGACGTGATCATCTGAGATGGCTCCTGCCCGCGCAAGCGCGCGGCGGGAGCTTTTTTTATGGTCTAGAGCAGCGTTATGGGGTCAAGGTCGGCGGTCCAGGGTTTGGGCGGGAGGCGGCGGGCAATGTCGACCAAGGGAGTGCGCTGCTTGGATTTGACGGTTAGGATCCAATGGTATTTGCCGGCTTGGTATTCAATAAAAGCTGGGGCTGGGCCAATAACGGATAGGCCGGGCAGTTGGCGGAGTTGGCCGGCGAGTTGGCTAGCGTGGCCTTGGCTGTCCTGGCGATCGGCTAGGGCGCAGGTGAGTTTGAGAAGGTAGACGTAGGGCGGGTAGCTGAGGGCGCGACGTTCTGCCAGTTCGGTTGCAGCAAAGCGGCTGTAGGCGGTGGGGTCGCTGGAGGCTGCGGCAGTGACGGCCGGGTGATTGGGGGTGTAGGTTTGAATATAGACCTGGCCAGGCCGGTCGCCCCGGCCGGTGCGGCCAGAGACTTGGCTAATGAGTTGATAGGTGCGTTCGGCCGCGGTGTAGTCGGGGAGGTGGAGCATGGTGTCGGCATTGATGATGCCAACGGTGTCGATGGCGGGTAGATCGAGGCCTTTGGCGATCATCTGGGTGCCGATAATGATGTCGATTTGGCCGTGGCGGAGATCGCGATAGACGGCCTGGATGTGGCTGAGGGTGGCTGAATCGCGGTCGAGGCGGGCGATCCGGGCGTCGGGAAAGTGGTGTTCGATTTCGGCCTCGATGCGCTTGGTGCCGCCGCCGAGGAGTTTGAGATTTGCGCCATGGCAGGCGGGACAGACGGCCGGGTTGGTAATGCGAAAGTTGCAATGGTGGCAGATGAGGCGCATGAGGTCGGCGTGGAAGGTGAGAGGGAGCTTGCAGTTGGGGCAGCTGGTGATATGGCCGCAGTCGGTGCAAACTTGGCTTGAGGCGCTGCCGCGGCGGTTGAGGTAGAGGAGGGATTGGCGGCCGGCAGCCAGATTGGTGGTGAGGGCGTCCATAAGATCTTGAGTAATGAATTTGCTCGATTTGAATAAACTTTTGTCTCTTAGGTCGATTATTTTACCTTGGGAATGGGATATGTTATTGGCCCGATTTATTAAGATATGGTGGTCGAGGCGGCCTTGTTGGGCCAGAAAAAGTTCGTTGAGTCCAGGCGTGGCGGAGCCGAGGACGAGGAGGGCTTGGGTGAGCTGAGCACGTTTGGCGGCGGTCGTAACGGCATTGTAGCGAGGATGCTGTTCTTGTTTGTAGGTGGTTTCGTGGCACTCATCGACAACGATTAGGCCTAGTTGGTGGACGGGCATAAAAAGGCAGGAGCGGGGGCCGATAATGATGCGAGGGTGGCCGGAGGTTGTGGCGGTCATAGCGTTGGTCCAGATGCGGTGGCGGTCGGCCTCAGTAAGCTTGGAGTGGCTTGCGAGAACGACCGGTCCAAAGGCGGATTCGAACTGAGCAATGACTTGGGGGGTGAGGGTGATTTCGGGAACCAGGATGATAACGGAGCGGCCGGCAGCCAGGGTTTGGGCGGCCAGCTCCAGGTAAAGGCGTGTTTTGCCGGAGCCTGTGACGCCCTGGATGAGGTGGGCGGTTTGGCTGGAGTGATGGATAGCCGTGAGGGTAGCGGCCTGTTCGGAGGTAAGGGGGGCTGTGGGCAGACCTTGAGGTGTGGGCGGCGTCTTGGCGGGTTTGGACCGACGCCGACGATCCAAGCCGGCCGGCAGCAGGGTGGTCCAGACACTGGAGGGGCTAGCGGCATAGTAGGCGACTAGCCAGTTGGCAAGCGCTTGTAGATCGCTGGGCAGGGGAGGGAGGTCAAGGACGGTGGTGAGGGGCTTGGTGGGGAAGTCGGGCTTGGGAACGGTTTGGGTGATAATACCGAGGCTGTGGCGGCGGCCAATGGAGATAGTAACGATTTGGCCAGTCTGGAGGGGTTGATGGGTGTGGTAGGTGAAACCGGTGGCAGAGCCGGTGTAGGCGAGGGGGGTGATGAGATAGTAGTGGCGGGGGTGAGCCATGATCTTATTATAGGGCGATAGATTGGAGACCGGTCTTGGG
>CAYOOH010000022.1:0-13323 GCA_964405545.1 uncultured Candidatus Saccharimonadales bacterium
CCCCCACATCCACCGCAAACCGGCCAGCCGTCAGATCAATTACCCCCCCAAACGGATTGGTCACCACCGTAATACCAATTCCTCCGGCCAAGGCAATCCCGGCCGCCACAACCTGAAAAACCAACTTAACCCAAGGCGACAACCCTCGCACATCATCCACCACTCCCACAGCCACAAGCACCACACAGCCCAAAAGCAAAGCCACTAGTTGCCGGCTCATCGGCATGAGTGCCAACACCGCCACCACAAAGCCACCAAAAATCGCCACTCCCCCCAGGTAAGCCACTGGCTGCCTGTGAATCTTGCGGCCGGCCGCATCCGGCCGATCCACGATCCCCTTCCGCAGTGCATACCGCCGCACCACCGGCGTCAGACCAGCCGTTACCGCAAAAGCCGCCCCAAACCCGAGCAGATAGTTCAAGCTGCTCGTTTCGGCGCCCAAGATCATTTCTTGGTCGCCTTCTCGGTTACATAAAATTCCAGATACTTACCAAACATCAATCTGGTCTGAGCATTAATAGCCGCAAAAGCCGAGAATATCATACTCGTCACCGGCAACAGCGCCCATTGGCCCACCATACTCACAAACCGAACGTGGCGATAGCGCGGCGGCTTAGGAGGCAACGAGATCAAGCTAATAAAAATCGTGATTACGAGCGTAATCGATGCCAAGGTCAAGATCCGCGATGTAATAATCGGCAGGTTGTGGGCCAATGCCTGATACGAGAACTGCCGGTTCAAATACAGCGGCAACCAGGCCACAAAGGTCAAAATCATGGGCGCCGTTGCCCAAGAGAAGTGTCCTTCCACCAGTCGCCCAATTTGAACTAATTTATTACTCCAAGGAATACGTCGATTCGCAATCGAATGTCGCACTACAAAAGAAAAATCACTCACCCCCCAGGCCCATCTTCGTAACTGCAAAAACTGAACCTTAAAGGTCTTCAGGTACGTTGCAGCCAGCACCGCGTCCTGATAAACCGGCGTAAAAACCGGCACCACCTCATGATCGCCGTCATAGGTAAAATAGGTCCGCCAAAACTGATGGCCATCCTCCACAATACTCGTCACACTCCAGTAGTCAGTCGCAATCAGCGCCGCTAAGGCTTGAGCATGCGCCGCAAAATTGCGCAGCCGCCGCGGCCGCATCGTCTCCATCAACAACCAAAACGAATTGCCGGTCGCTATCACCCGCATAGGCGCGGGCGCGTCCCAGATATTGTTGTAGAACATCGGAATCGGCTGATAGCTCTTATGCAACCGGTTCGGATCCATCGCGTATAAGTAGCTCAAATAGCTAAAGTAGTTCTTGCTCGCGCGATGATCCGAGTCGAACGTTGTAACAATTACATTATTAGGATCAATCTTGCGCTTTTGCACCTCCGCCGTCAATTGCCGGCCCGCAAAACTAATATTGGGACCTTTGCCTCCACCCTTTACCTCACCCGGCAACCCGTTAGGGTGCTTTACGGCCATCGCTAGCGCAAATCGATCACCATAACGCTCAATCAGTTCCAGGGCATTGCGTTCCGTCTGTTCCCCTCCTCGCTGTTCGTAAGCAATCACCAGCATCAGTTGCTTGGACGGAAAATCCACCTCCGTCAACGATCGCACCGACGGCTCCAAAATCTCCATCGACTCGTTATAAGTCGCCAGCACCACCGCGTGATACAACTGGTCCGGATCCAACGTCGTATATTCGTGCTCCTTGATATCAGCAAGCAGGCGCCTCTCATGCCTCAATGCCGCCTCCTGGACGCCGACCGCTGTCCACCGCCGCCACAATCGGTCAAGACGCCCCGACCGCGCAGCCAGGAGCGCCTCAAGAGCCGTCTCGTTCTGGTCAATAAACCTATCTGTCTCCTTTAACCACTCCAATCGTCGGTGCCAATCCACCCGCTCAGCCAGATGCAGCTGCCGATAGCCCCGAATCAAGTTGACGCTCAACTTAAAAGACTTAATCATCCAGTACAAATCAAACGCGATAATAAAATAAGCCACCCACACCGGTCGCACCAAGCTCAAGATAATCGGCAAAATCAAGGTCAGCCAGGTCAATCCACCCGGCAGCACCTCCAAAAAACGAACAAACCAATGAGCATCCAACCACGCCCGACCCGTTGCCATATGCTCGTCCATCGGCAGCCCGCTCATCGAACCGCACCAAAAGCCATGGCAATAATCGCGCAAAACATCCCCACCACCAGCGCCGAAATCAGCAAGAAAAAACTCGCCAGCCGGCTCCGGCCAAAACCATGATAAGCAAACCAGCCGTTAATAACGGTTACCCCCAGCCCAAACAAAGCAATCTCAAACGGAAAATACCATGGCCCCAGCGCATCAAACAGCGTCAAATTAGTAAATCGCACCGGCGTCAGCCCGTCCACCGGCCGCAGCCGTAGCACGAGCATTACAAACGTTAGTCCATTAACAACCAGAGCCGCCACCAACAGCCCCACTGACAGTCGGTCACGAAAAAAACGCTGACCCCAAATGTCAGCAACCATACGCTGGAAGGTCCGCTTAAGAGCAACCACGGACGACAGACTGTTCATGGCCAGATTATACCACCGACCGATCTTTACCGCACCACACCGGCAAGGTACAGTGACAGTAAGCATCATGCCAAATCAAATCACTCCCACCATTATTGTCATATTCGGTATCTCCGGCGATCTATCCAGGCGCAAATTGCTCCCAGCCATAAGTCGCCTTGCCCAAGCCGGTGTCCTGCCCCAACAGCTGCGCATCGTTGGCGTCACCCGCCGCGACCACGTCGATCTAGCCAGCCTCTGGCCCGCCGGCTCCCCCTCCGCTCACTACCTCCAACAACATACCGAACTCTTCCATATGGACCTTGAGGACCCAGCCGATTACATCCGCCTTACCCAGCATCTTGACTCCATTGAGCAAGCCTTCCATAGCCCCACCCAGCGCCTGCTCTATCTATCAATCCCGCCTCAAGCTTCCCAATCGGTCATCGCACACCTCGGCGCATCCGGCATCGCCAAACTCCCCCAGACCAAACTCCTGCTCGAAAAACCCTTTGGCGTCAATCTAGCCAGCGCTCGCCAGCTCGTCGACCACATCGATCAGCACTTTGCCTCCGCCCAGGTCTATCGCATCGATCACTACATGGCCAAAGAAATGGCCCAAAACCTCATCGTCTTCCGAGAAGGCAACCGACTATTCAATCAGACCTGGAACAAGCACTTCATCCAAAAAATCGACATCTTCGCCACCGAGCAAATCGGCATCGAAGGCCGCGCCGTCTTCTACGAGCAAACCGGCGCTCTGCGTGATTTTGTCCAGAGCCACCTTTTGCAGCTCGCCGCCCTCACCCTCATGGATGCCACCCCCACCGACCAAACCGTCCTCAATACCCCAGCTCGCCGCCTCGCCGCCCTCAAACACCTCCACCTCCCGACCAATCACCCCCTTAGCCAAATCGCCCGACGCGGCCAGTATCAAGGCTACCGGGACGAAGTTCGCAATCCTCACACCACCACCGAGACCTTCGTACGCCTCACCCTCCAGTCCTCCGACCCCAACTGGACCAATGTCCCCATCACCCTCACCACCGGCAAGGCTCTGGACCGCCGAGCGACCGAGATCCATATCACTTACCGCGCCGATGCCGGTTATCAAAGTAATGAGCTCCACCTCCAGCTCCAGCCCGACGAGGCCATCCAATTCTGCATTTGGACCAAGTCCCCCAGCTATGATCGAGCCGTAGAGCAACACAGCCTCGATTTCAACTACAAAGATCACTCGCCCAAGCTCCCCCAGCCCTACGAGCGCGTCATCCTAGATGCCATCAACTCCGATCACGGCCTGTTCGCCACCAGTGCCGAAGTACTCGAGACCTGGCGCATCCTCGAGCCAGTCCGCCAGGCTTGGAACGCCTCCCCAGCCGACCTTTCCTTCTATCAGCCTGGCACCCCAACCGATCAAATCCCCTAGGCATACTACCTCAGTTCGTCCCCCTAATACGACAATCACCACATAACCCGGTTGCCTCAAGCTGATGCGACCGAATCGCAAACCCCAGCTCCGTACCTAGCCGCATTAACTCAACTTCAATCACCCGACTATCAAAATCTACCAATTTGCCACACCCCAAGCAGGTTAAGTGATGATGGTGCAATTGGCTGTCATCCGTTAGCTCAAGCAGCCGACTCCGACCCAGTCCCACCTCAGCCACCAGCCCCAATCTCCGAAACAAATCAATCGTTCGATACACCGTCACCGGATCGATCCCATCAGCCTGACTTCGGGCAATCAGCTTACTCATGGCCACAGGCGCCTGCCGCACCAAAATCCGAAAAATCCCCAGCCGCGGCGAAGTCAGCCGCTCTCCCGCCACCCGCAGCCGATCCTTAAATTGCTGCTCACGTTCCATTACCTGCATTATCGCATGTCAAATGTTGTATATGCAAGTTACAGGCATTTGCAAATAAAGAGAGGCCCGAATGCTCATCGCACTCAGACCTCCAGTCACCTACAGTCCGATCAGGAACTCGGCCAGACAGGCCGATAGCCTGCGCCCTTCGGCACCAGCCTCGGGGACCCGAAACCGGCGCGACAGCTCGATCTGAATCGCATCCACCCCGTCGCTAACCGCGTGCCAGCGCACCGTATGCTCCGCGTCCAAGTAGTCATCAACCCCCGGCACCCTCGGCCGTTCCTTCGGCACAAATACTCGATAACCAGCTCGGCTCAAATGCTCACCCAGCCTCAGGTCAACATCACTCCCTACCGAAGCCCGATTGCCAGTACCCAAAATCAGATCAAACTCCCCGTACGGCGCCGGTCGGCCAAAACCATGCATGTCCAAAAGCAGCGGCCGCAGACCCGCCCGCCGCGCTAAAGTCAAACGCCGGCTAATCGCCTCATGGTAGGCTCGCCAAAGAACGGCCACCGCCGGCGACTCGTAAGCCGCATCAGGCTCCCTGGAACCATAAAAGTCATAGCATACACCGGGCGGTTCGGCCCGGTTGTAATCGCAAATTGACCGCGGCAACAACCCGCGCACCACCGCCGCCGGCGTCTGGATCACGACATCCCGCACTACCGGCCAGACCAGCTTATCCTTACCTCGAACACCCCGTGCTCGCTCCGGTACCAAACCCTGCAACTCGTACCCGCTGAGCGTATCATGAGGTACACTCAGCGTTACCGGCCACATCCCGGCCACCGGGTCAAGTGTCAGGACAAAATCGCGCTGGCCAATTACATACTGTCGAGTAGTTAGCTCCACTATTCCTCCCTGTCAAAACAACGCTCGGACACAAAAAACCGCCCGAGAAGGCGGCTCACCAATACATGCTGATCCGGCTTCCAGGTCAGTTACAAACCAAAAGCTCCCACAAAGCCCGACCAAGTTGTACAACGCAAAGACATAATCATCTATCTATCCTAAAATAATTCCTGGTGCGGGTAGCGAGAATCGAACTCGCCTCTCAACCTTGGGAAGGTCGCATACTACCGATATACGATACCCGCATAACCAGCTGATTGTAGCTGATCTTTCTCAGATGCCAAATATTGATATATTAGAATAAACGTGTTATAAAGAATACGTTCCATCCGCCCGAAGGGAGCGCCATGTCACTCGCCGACGATCGAGCCAAGGCCGCACAATTGGCCGCTGCAGTTACCGCCGAGGAACGACGGCTTGCCTCACTCACCCCCGCTCAGCGCCTAGCCGAACTCCTCCATGACAAGCTATGTACTCTCAATCACACCGACTACTGCGGCTGGTACTACGGCTCCTGGAAATCACCCCTGGATCATGCCCGCCGACAGTACCTCGCTCGGGCCGAACAGGTCCTGACTGCGGTCAAGGGCGACGAGACCGTCGCAACCAACGTAATCAACGCCCTGTAAATTCCCGCTCCACCACAACCCTCCGGTGCGTCTGCACCGGAGGGTTGCCTATCTCGTATAATAATTCCTGGAGCCGATGAAGGGACTCGAACCCATGACCTTTGCTTTACGAAAGCACTGCTCTACCAGCTGAGCTACATCGGCACGTACACGCACCCTAGACCAAGTTAGAGTACCAAAAAACCCGGCTATTTTCTATACCCCAATCTGTCAGGTATAATACCCTTAGTGGACTTACCTTTTCTCAAATCCAGCGATCCACGACTTACCCAGGTCTCCCCGGCCGTACCAGTCGATGCCATCACCAGCCCCGAGACCAGACAGACCCTCGACTACCTCTACTCACTGGCCCACTCCGAACAGGCCGATCCGTCAAAAGCTATCCTGGTCGGCGTCTCTGCTTCCCAGGTCGGCATCCAAAAGCGCATCGTGCTTGTTGATGTCGCCGCCGACGGCCACGGCAGCGTCGGCCAGCTCAAGGCCTTTATTAATCCTGTCATCACCCACTTTTCGGCCGATAGCTACGACTGGTACGAGGGTTGCTACTCCACCGCCCCCATTTGCGGCGTCGTCTCACGAGCCCGCCAGATCACCATCGAAGCCTACAACCCTGACGGTCAGCCCATTCGCCAGCGATTCGAAGGCTACGTCGCCCGCGTCTTCCAACACGAGATTGATCACCTAGACGGCAAAGTTTTCATCGATCGTATTACCAATCCCAACCACCTCCACTGGGTTAAGTCCAGTGACTACCCCAAGTACCGCGACAAAGAAGGCTGGCGCAACTGGCCCCACCTCTGCCCCCGCTCTCGCTGGGACGATATCAGAAATCAGGGCCACGACCCCCTACCCACAATCTAATAGCCGGCCCACGAAGTCCGGCCATTAGATCATCAAGCTGGGCATACTACCGACGCACCCCACATGCGTACGGCTGCTGCCCTCGTCAGTTAGCTAATACCTTTGTACTTCGGAAACCTCTGCTCATATCGATCGGCCAGAAATTCGTACTTCTGCTCCAATGCCCGTCGGGCTTCGTCCGTACTCATGTAAAAAACATCGAACAAATCATGCGACCGCATATCAGGAGATTTGACCGACTTGATCTTGCGAATGCGTGAATGTCCCACTGTTATACCCTCATTAACCCAATGAGGTCAGTATGAGACCCACTCCCCTCTCCCGGCATCAGTACAAATCACAAAGCTCAGACTGTCAATTATGTCAATTTTGTCAATAGCTCAGATAGATCTTAAAAATATAGCCCACCAAGCCGTTATATCGAACCTGCTGCCACTGGGCATCACTATCGGCCAATACCTCAACTCTCGTCCCTGCGTTCAAGTCGGTCAAAATAGCCGTATAAATTGACTTGCCAGCCCGCAAGTGAACAAACCCGTTCGTGGTCGCCATTCGTGGTCCTGGAGTTGCCACCGGCGTCGGCGCTACAGTTGGCACCGGCGTTGCTGTCGGCGTCGGCGAGGGACTGGCAGTAAGACGTGGCGTGACCGATGGCGTCGCCGTCCTCGGTCGCAGCAACGCGTCGTTCACGATCAAACCGCGATGTCCGACCGCCATAGTAGCCTCCCCTAGGACCGCCGCCAAAAGGACCAAAACTATCACCCCGCCAGCAATCGCACCATACCGTCCCATAAAAAAACCCTACTGATAATACCGTATATACAATGCCACCACTGCTGCTGCCACCCCAATAATTACCAGCAAACCAACCACAAACTGCAACACCGTCCACCAGCCCGACCGACTACGCTTAGAGGCCTTGGCTGGTCTACTCCGGTCCTCGGCCGCCGACCGAACCTCTTGGCTCTGTCTCCCAGCCGAACCGCTCATAGCCACCAGCTCTGGTCGCCCAACTGGCTGCGGAGCTACCACCGGCCGAGCCTCTAGGGGTCGGACTGCCGCTACCGCTGCCTCAGCTGGCCGCCCCGCACTCGTCGGCCGGACCGCAGCCGCTGGCCTCGCCACACTGCCTGGCCTCGCCATGCCATCCATCCGTCTCGGCGCCGGACCCAAGTCACTCATTCTTCGAGTAGGTCGTTGCTGATCCACGTTGTTTTACACCCATTACTAGGTAAATCATACCACAATCCTCCAGCCAGCACCCCCTCACTATTGACTTTTGTATAGTTTTGGTTTAAAATAGATGGGTTGACTTGAAAACACCCTAGTAGAAAGGGGCAGCGATGCCTCTCATGCCGAAGTCGAAGCCGCTACGGATCACCCTGGTGTGCGTGGCGGCCGTACTCTTGCTCCTCTGCTGCGGCGGGGGTGTCTGGAAAATCTCCAGCTTGTTCGGATCCAACGACTCGAGCCAGACGCAGTACGACAACTCGACCAACGACCAGGCACCCCCGGCTCCCAAGCCGACCGCCAAAGCGACGGCGACCAAGTCGACCACCACGCACCACAGCTCGACCGGAGGCCACACCACCCCGGCCAAGACGACGGCCCACAAGCCGGCGCCGAAGCCCCAAACCACCACCGTCCTCCGCGAAATCGACGTCGATGCCTGGTGTGGCGGAGTCGGTCAGTCGGAGTACGTGGGCGGCGTCTGGCAGTGCAAAGCCGGATCCACTCGTGGCGAAGGCCCTGTCAACTTCCAGGCGCTGTGTACCAACCTGTACGGGCAGTCCGCGGTCGCCGTCAACGTCGAC
Source organism: uncultured Candidatus Saccharimonadales bacterium (assembly GCA_964405545.1). GTDB lineage: Bacteria > Patescibacteriota > Saccharimonadia > UBA4664 > UBA4664 > CAYOOH01. The sequence goes on from CAYOOH010000022.1 coordinate 8,565, forward strand.
CCGAATCACCCCTACGGGTGGGGATGGCGCTGCCGGGTGACGGTTCCCGCCTGATCCCGACCAAGCCCCCAAGCAAAGGCTCTCGAGCCCCGCTTGGGGGCCTTTGCTTGTCATAACGCCTTTCCAATCAGCCATATGCTACACTAAGCCTAAGAAGGAGCCCGCGCCATGCCCAAAGTTCTCATCGTCGAAGACGACGACAGCCTGCAGCGAATGTACACCACCATGCTCACCGCAGCCGGCTTCGAGGTCACGACAGCCCCCAGCGGCGCCGAGGCCCTTGTCCGAGTCGAAGAGCAAACCTTTGACATCATCTTACTCGACATGCTTATGGCCGGCATGAGCGGTCTCGACTTCTTGCGTAGTTACGACGTCAAGACCAAGAGTCCTTCAACCAAGGTCATAGCTCTCACCAACATGAGCAACCCCGCCATCGAGCAAAAAGCCCTTGATCTGGGGGCGGTCGAATACCTCAACAAAGTCAGCGTCGAACCCCAGGATCTAGTTCGGCGCATTCAGCAATATCTGGCGCCTCCCCCTGCCGCCTAAAAAAGCCGCCTAGCTATCTCGCTCATGGCGCCGAATCGCCTCAGCCGTCATCGCAACCACCAACAATGCATCCAAAATCGCCTCCTGCTGCTCGTCGGTCGATGGCCGCTCCGCCATACTGTCCGCTCGGTTCGTCATACGCCCCGTCAGCCATCGAACCATATACTCATATAAGGCTGGCTGATGCTCGCGAAACCGTTGATAAAAGGCCATAAGGGGCTGCTCACCCCGAACCTCCGCCTCGTTAGGAGACATTTGATACCACATATCCACCAGCCGCTTCGACACATTCCAAGGCTGACGCCGATCCAAATAAGCCACCGACCGCTGCTCCGGCACCTGTCCATCAGACAAGGCCGCGTCCAATGCTCGCTGTTGATAAATTAACTCTTCCACCACCGCCGCGCCCAACTCCAAATCTTCCACCCTTACAAGCCTGTCTTGAAGGCCTTCCCCATCTAGAAGCCACGCCAGAGCCGGTTGCCGCCGCCCAAAACCATCAATCAATGCCCTTACCTCCGCAGGTTCTGTCGGCACAACATAAGACTGGAGCGTCGACCCGTCGACCTCCGTATAGCCAGAACTATCGGCCACCATCTCCGGATCAGCCGCCCGAGCCACAATCTCCGTCAGAGCCTCAAAAGCCTCTGCGCTGTAAGCCTCGGTCCGAACCTCCAACTCACCGAACTCGTCGCCACTACCCACTACCGTCCAGACCGGCCTACCGTCCTCACCCGGCCCAACCTCAACCTCATAAATTCCCGGCTCAATCCCCCGGAACGGCCCCTCCACAATTCTCCCTCTTTCCGTCGGCCGCAACTCGTACCGCACCACCACCCGGTGCGTTGGCTCGCCCGGTGCCGCCTCCACCGAAGCCACCTGCCCTACCACTAGCCCCGTCACCGGCTGATCCTCCGGCCCAATCAGAGCCATGCTGAGGCCGCCTTCCGCCGAACCAGGCAGCAAACTCGTCCGCGCCACGACCACCCGACTCAGCTCCTCCACCGCTCGATCTAACTCCGCCCCAGACTCACCATGCTCCGACTCCTCAGCTAACTCCCCTTCCCAGGCCACCATATCAGCCACTTCGCGCTGGCGGTCGCTTTGGCCAAAAACTCGCTGCTCCGTCGCCACTACCACTTGCTCGTCATGCAACCGACTGGCAGCGCGAGCCGCCACCCACATATAGCGGTCGCGCAAATCGGCTGCCTCACCACCACCCGCCAACTCCTCCGCCACCCGCGTCAAAGCCCGCGCCAACTCCGGCTGATACTGCATAAACAGCGACACCTCAAGCTCCCTGGTAGCCTCGTCCGGCGTCGACACATCATCGCGCCGCACCATCTCCTCGGCATGCCCCCTCAGACTCCGATCCGAAACCCGCGTAAAAGCACCATTAGCCGCCGCGCGCTCGCTATCATTAATAGCCCCCACAGCAATTCCAGCCATAAACAGCGCTCGCTCGATCACGCGATCAGACTCAGGCTCATCATCACCAACAATCAAGACCGCATCAATCGCCGAAACCTCACGCAAGTCAGGCTGCTCAGCGGCAAACCGGCCAGCCGTCTGCTCCACCACCTCATCGTTCACCTGACCACGACGCAACACAGCCAGACTCTCCCCCTCTCCTCGCTCCAAATCCTCCCGCGACACAATCGTAAAATCCGATTGCTCTCTGTGTCCCTCTGCTTCTGCCGAAGATGGCTGTCCCATAGGATCATCTTAGCACGTCACCCTCAAGTCAAATACGCAGTTTTTGCATAAAAACTCCCCGGACAGATTCCCGTCCGGGGCATACCCAAAAAACTCTAAACCGCAAACAACTCTGGTTGTACCACAAGCTTTCCTGCCGCCTGGTAAGCCTCCAAGCAACCCGTAAGAGCCTCAAACCGGGCCACCCTGGATTCATGATTGCGGCCCAAAATGGCCCGAACCTCCGCTCGAACCTCCGGCGCCAACATCCTAACATAGCGCTCAAACAGCAGCCTCTTAAGATAAAACGGCGCCCACGCAGGCTCCAGAGCCAGGACCACCGGATAGCCCAAGTAATAACCAAGCGCCCCTTTCACTACCTGAGCCACAAACCACAGCTCAACCTCATCGCCGTCCGCCGCTGCCCGCAAGCAACCTTCAATATCCGCACGAGCCAAAAAACGGTTAAAGGCCACGAGCACCACCTTACGGCCACGCAATACCGCCGTGTTCTTGGTCGAGCTAGATACCGTTAGCTGAATGGCAACTTCGAGCCTTCTGGTCTCATTCGACCGGCACGGCACCGTCAACACCACATCCGATTTGCGGCAAGCATCCTCCCGCGGCGTGGCGTGACGAACCGTAAAAGCCGACTCCGGAGCCATAACCGCATCCTCAAAACCCAGCCGACGGCAAATCTTAACGAACAAATCCTCGGCTTCGACACCCCAACCCGCAGCCGGCGTTGGCCATGTAGCCGCACCCCGGAACAACCTATCAGCCGCCCGAATCGCATGGCCCAAGCCCACCCGGTCGGTCACCATCCCTGGGACCACCACCAAATCGACTCCTCCAGTCGGCCTAGGTACAGATAAGAGCATACGAAGACAAGACGCTCCCTGATCCCACACAAACAACCTTCCCTCTGCCATCATAGCGAGCTGGCCATCGTAGGTGGTGATGGAAGGTGCGGCCCCAAATACCTTGGCAGCCATCTTGCGTACCCGATCGGGATCACCCACGGACACTCCTCAAGGTGCAGGCGCCAGCGTGGCGCACAAACGACCGTCCCAAACAAGAAACGGTCGTCTTACTATCGCACACACCCACCCGGCCAACAACACAAAACGCCCCGCGGGCAGTCACCCCCGGCAGCAATAAGCCGAGGATAACTGCACCGCAGGGCAGTAGTCATTAAACGATCGCCAAGGCTTCCACCTTGAGCAGTTGCGAAATCAAAATTGACAATCGAGCACCACTTAAGCTCACGGCTCTCACCCGAGCCAAAGGTTGGCCCCCGGACAGCCGCAGACGTGCTGCGTCAACCGACCGTATATGGCCGTCATCACCAATGTAATGCGGTCGCATCACCGCATTCTTATACCGGCGCAAAAAGGCCGGCAGCAGCCAATCCACTGTCTCGGGATTGATAACCAGCGAGAACTGAACAATCTGTTGATCCAGCACCGGCCGGCACACCCCAAGGGCCTCCAGCTGACGCAAAACCTCCTTGCCGGCCGTCTCAAACTCCAACTCAGTCGTTGGCGGTGGCGCCGGCAACAACACAGCTCCACATTGCGACGCATAGTGGGTCTCACTATCGGTACCCAGAGACGGAACTCCAGGCGGCGTTAGAATCACGGCGACGTCAGCCAAACGCAGCGCGGCATCGTTAACCGACTGCGCCTGCTCCGTCCACCTACCCTTAAAAGCCTCGTGAGGCCGGTAGATCAGGTAACCAGCCTCCACCAACAAGTCGCTAACATACTGCCGCCAAGCGACATAAAGCTCGTGGAGAGGAGTTCCCCAATTCTCGTCCCACCAATACTTGATAGGACCGGCCAACATCACCACTGCGGTCTGTTGCTCACCCATGGCTGGCCTCTTTCCCACTTATGTCAAAAAACCATGCCACTCATCTAAGTAGCTAACATACTATACAACATAAAATGACAGTTAACAATAGCTAACCACCTCACGTAACTCTTACCTAGCAAAAAATCCCCTCCAAGAACCATTAGGTCGGAGGTGACAAAAAAATTAGCTCAGACTAGATCGCAACCGATAGACATACCAATTCGGGATGGGCTGGCCCAGCCGCCAGATCTGCCGCCGCCAAGCCTCATCATGCCGGCTATTCGACAGAATATGAGCGTACCTAAAAAGACAAGGGAGTCGTACTACGAGCAACACTTACCCGTAGTACGACTCTTTATACAGGGAAGCTGCAACTACTATTGTCGCGTGATGCACCGAGACGTAATCGTTGCCAACCTGAAGGTCGCAGTCTCCAGCTTTAGACCCAATCGTGATGGGTGGTACCACGGCGCCAGACATGCGAATGGCTCCTTTCAGTCGCTACTGACATCGCTGTGGTCAGGCTTTCTACCTAAATAATGACCATCCAGTCTGGACGGTTTCAATACTATTACATTAATATGACATAATTGCAATGGTGGACCATGGGACAGGCGTAGCGGATGGAGTTAGAACTTATGTTATATCTAGAAACGAG
>CAYOOH010000023.1:0-3572 GCA_964405545.1 uncultured Candidatus Saccharimonadales bacterium
TGGGGTGGTGGGTGCCGATGTGGTCGATGCCGCCGGTATGGAGGTCGATGGGTTGGCCGGAGGTGGTGGCGGTGTGGCCGTCGAGGGTGGCGTGGATGATGGCCGAGCATTCGAGGTGCCAGCCGGGGAAGCCATCGGGTAGTCCGGGGGCAATGGCGGTACTGGGCCATTTCATGGTGTGGTCGGCAAAGTGGCCAACGGCAAAAAACCAGACGGCGAAATCGTGGGGGCTGTGCTTGTGGGGGTCGGTGACGATGTCGGAACGAGCGGCCACTTCCTTGTCGGCTAGTTTTTGGCCGCTGAGCTGGCCGTAGCTGGGCAGTTTGGTGACGTCGAAGTAGATTGCCTGCTGGGTGATGTAGGCGTAACCTTGGTCGAGTAGGGTTTTGACCATGTTGAGTTGCTCGGGGATGAAGTCGGTGGCGCGGGCGTAGGGATCGTCGGGGGTATTCTTGGAGCGCCGGGGATTGACGGTGGGCGGCAGGATGTTCATGGCAGCCATGTCGGCACGGAAGGCTTGGGTGTAGTGGTCGGCGACTTGCCAAACGGTTTTGCCCTCGCGTTTGGCGCCTTTTTCGAGCTTGTCGTCGCCTTCGTCGGCGTCGGAGGTGAGGTGGCCGACGTCGGTGATGTTCATGACGTGATTGACAGTCAGGCCCGAGGCCTCAAGGGTGCGACGGAGGGTATCGTTAAAGACGGCGTTGCGCAGGTTGCCGATGTGGTAGTAGTTGTAGACGGTGGGGCCGCAGGTGTAGAGGGTGACGGTTTTGCCGGTGGGGTCGAGCGGTTGGAGATCTTCGAGTTGGCGGGTAAGGGTGTTGTGGAGGCGCATGGGGTTAGTATACAGGCAGAGGGTGGTCGGAGTATAATTTGGTCTAAAGTAATGGTGGAGTATTTTATGCCTGAGCACGGTCCTGGTTCCGATTTTGGCGGATTTGATGCGGGTTTTGATGAGACGAGTCGTCCACCTAGGTTTGGCGCAGAGGGAGTCTATTCTGACGCGGAAGTGCGCCATGAGATCAGTGAGAATGAGGGCGACTTGGTTTTGCGAGAAGTCTTCTCGATAAAGCCCTTGATCGAGACGCTTCAAGACGGACTTGCTTCCAAGGATGTGTCTGGCCTTATAGCTGAGATTGAAAAGACGCCAGCGGATGAGCAGCTTAAAGAGGGGTTGCTGAAGGGCTTGAGAGAGCGAGAGCATCGGTTGACGAGGTTACCCAGTTCTTGACTGAACAGTTGGATAAAATAAAATTGTTACAAGCTCAAATCCAGGAGAAAAAGGACCAATGGAGCGATTTAGCGGCTGGTCCTGATGAGTCGCGGGAGCGGGAGATGAATGCTGATGATTCTGATGTCGACGTCAGATCGTAACATCTCGTTGGGTTAGCTGAGGTCGTAGGTCTCTGCGTTGAGGTAGGGGTGGTAGAGGTCCGGGATGTTAGTGACGTTGGGGAATTGGCTGGCGTTGGCGGCGAGGGCGCGGAGTTTGGCGGCGCGGGTGGCTGGGGTGGCCGGGATGATATGGGTGCCGGCGTGGTGGGCGTTGAGGGCTAGGATTTCGGGGGGTGAGGCTGGTGACTCGGCGGCTAGGGAGCCGCAGGCGGCCACGACGGCTTGGTGAACAGCAATGTGGTCAGGGTGGCCGTCTCCCCCATCCGGTCCGAGGGTGACGGCGCGAGTGATGTGATGGGTGCGGATAAAGGTTGTGATGTCGGCCGTGAGCTGGGTGAAGATGGTTGGGTCGGACAATTGGCCGTCGGGTAGATCAGGGTAATGGAGGTTGTCGGCGTACAGCCCGAGGCTGGTGAGGCCGGCTTGGGACTCGGAGCGGCGGTGGCCGGCGCGAACAAGGGCCGGGTCGCCGAGGGTGCTGGCTTTGCCGTCGGTGGCGACGTAGCCAAATAGGCGGTCGGGGCCGGTCGTGGCTAGGCCCTCGAGGGTGTGGTAGGCCAGCATCATTTCGTGGTCGTCGGGGTGAGCGGTGAAGTAGGCGGTGATGGGATTAGGCATAGGTCTCGTTGCACCAGGCGATTATGTTTGCGAAGGTTTCGGCCAGCTCGGGGGCGGCTTGGGCGAGGAGCTGGGCGTTCTTGGCCTGGAATTGGGCGCGAGTGATGCCGAGTTGGCGGTAGGGACGCCAGTGGTCCATGCGGCCACAGACGAGGGCTTGGATTTTGTCGACGGTCCAGACAAAACGGGCTTCGGGGCTGGTCATGGTTTGGTAGGCGCGCATGGTTGTAATGAGGTCGGGGAAGGCTTTGAGCTCGGTGTCGAGCTGGACCAAGGCCTGCTGCTCGCGAACTTCTTTGGCGGCGCGTTCGGCCGGGGAGGCATAGGTGTTGGTGTCGCCGGCCCGGGTCTCGACAAAGTCGTGGGCCAACGCGTACTTGATAACGAGATTGAGATTGGTGGTGGATTGGACGTGCTGGTGTAAGAACCAGGCCAGTGTGGCAACGGATAGACTGTGCTCGGCTACGGTTTCGTGACGATTGGTAGCGGGGTGGTAGTGGCTACGCTCGATTTGGCTCAAGTCGGAGACGAGCTGCTGGACGGTGGTGAGATGGAGGCGAGTGGTCATGATTCTAACTATACAAGATGGGGTGAGGTAAGAGATAGATAAGGGCTCCGTAGTAAAATACAGAGCCCGTTTAGGTTTTACTGCTGTGGCAGACCAGCGGCCAGAGCATCGGCGATTTCGAGAAGGAGGCTCTGGTCGGAGTCTTGCTGTTTCTCGGCTCGGGCCGCCAGAGCCGCAACAAAGGAGCGGAGGAGTTTAGCTTCGTGCGTTCGGTCGTAGCGAAAAACAGAGGCCATGGATAGCAGGTTCTGGCCGTCGTCGAGCGCATGCGGATCATCCAGGGGCCGGCGCAGGATGTCGGCGATGGCGACAATCAACATACACTTTTTGGTCTGAGGTAGCGCGGCCCGATACAAGTCCATATTGATAGGAGGTGTGCTCATTACTTCGCTCCCTAGGAAGTGCCGACAGTGCAATCGCTATTATGCTGAATCTTGTGATGGACTGCAAATTACTTTAAGGCTTGTGCGGAGGAGGGGCTTCGAATTGCGTTTGGACAGCTTGGATGAGTTTGGCGCGGACGTCGGCTGGGTCGCCGGATTCGACAGTAGCGCCGGCGGCCTGGGGGTGTCCCCCACCGCCAAAGGTGGCGGCGACGGGTGCTGCGACGGGCGAATTGGCGCGGAAGCTGAGTTTGATTTTGGGAGCGTAATTGCGAATGACGACGGCGAGTTCTACTCCCCGCACGTGCTGCATGTCATAGATAACGAGTGAGGATGGGTCGTAGCGCTTGGCGTAGGTTTTGAGGGTGGCGGGGTCGACGGTCAGGAGGGCAAGTTTGCCGCCCAGGAGGAATTCGACTTCTTGGAGGAGGCGGCCTTTGAGAGCGAAGACGTCGGGGTCGAGGGCGCCGGCTTCGAGGCGGGCTTGATTGATGGCATAGAGGCTGGCGCCTAGGTCGGCCATGTCGGCGACGGTGTGGATGGTGTGGGGCGTGGCGCTGGGGGTGGTGAGGCCCAGTGTGTCGGACATGATGGCCGCGACAATCAGGCCG
>CAYOOH010000023.1:3582-13295 GCA_964405545.1 uncultured Candidatus Saccharimonadales bacterium
GGGCCGCGGGCGTGCTGGCTCGCGGCGCGGCGGGCGGCGCGGGGGGCGCGGGGGGGGCCGGGGGGCCGGGGGGGGGGGCGGGCCCGGGGGGCGGTGAGGCCGAGAGTGTCGGACATGATGGCGGCTGTGATGAGCCCAGCGGCCTCAGTGTTGACGGTCCAGCCGAGCTGACGCGATATCTTGACCAGGAGCTCACCGGCGGCGGCTGATTGGGGATCGATGATATCGATGGTGGTAAAGGGCAAGGGCTCGCGGGTGGCGTGGTGGTCGATGATGACAAAGGGTTTGGCGGCGAGGCGGCCTTGGTGTTTGTCCAGGGTGCGCTGGACTTGCTGGACGCCGCCGGTATCGACCAGGATGGTCAGGTCGAACTGTTTGGGCAGGTCGTCCGTGATGCGGTCGGCGCCTTCGAAATAATTGATGTAAGGCGGCATGGGGTCTTGGCAATACATGTGGACGGTTTTGCCCAGATCACCCAGCAGGTGTTCGAGGGTGAGGGCGCTACAGAGTGAGTCGGTGTCGGGGCGTTCGGGTTGGAGGACGAGGATGGTAGTGGCGTCGGCGATGAGTTTGGCGAGTTTGGTGATGTTTTGGGTGGTTTCGGGGTTGAGGGTGGAGGGTGTTGCGGTCATTGGGGTATTGTACAAGGTTTTGGCTTGTCGCGCTAAGCTTGCGGACGAGTGTGCGCAGGCTAGAAGGCTTGGCGGCCTTGGAGGGCGCGGCCGAGGGTGATTTGGTCGGCGTATTCGAGGTCGCCGCCAACCGGGAGACCTCGGGCGAGGCGGGTGAGCTTGAGGGGGGCGCCGGCGGTGGTGGTGAGGGGCTCGAGTGACGAGCGGATGTACATGGCGGTGGACTCGCCTTCGAGCGAGGGGTTGGTGGCTAGAATTACTTCCTCTACTCCCCCATCGCGGAGGCGGGTGACCAGACTGTCGATCTCGAGGCGGTCGGGACCGATTCCATCGATGGGCGAAATAACACCGCCGAGGACATGGTAGAGGCCTTGGTAGAGGCCGGTTTTTTCGATGGCAACAACGTCAAACGGCTCTTCGACGATGGCGATAACGGAGCGGGTGCGGTTGGGTGAGGCGCAGACTTCGCATTGGGGGCCTTCGGCAAAGTTAAAACAGATTTGGCAGTTTTGGACTCCGCCATGAAGGGTTTGGACGGCAGCGCCCAGTGCGGCAGCTCGGTGCGGATCGTTTTTGAGAATATAAAAAGCTAAGCGCTCTGCAGTGCGCGGGCCAACACCGGGTAGTCGTCCGAGCTCTTCGATCAGACGCTCGACTGATGACGGGATGATTCGCATATGAAATTAGTGTAGCAGATCGACCTGGTAGTCGTGGTCAAAATGGAAGTCAGCAACTGGTGTGTTCCAGGGTTGGCCGTCGGCGTCTATCGTAGCAACAGTTCTGTAGTTTATAGCGTCGAGGACGGCTTTGGCTTTTTTCGTTTGCCGCATCATTATAAGCTCTCAATTTCTTTCCAAAGCTCGTTGGATATTTCCATCGTTCCACTTGCTTCGTTTACGGCCTTCCGTCTACTCGCCTCAACGCCAGGGATGCGAATTTTTTCACCCGGCAATGCTTGGCTGTTTTGAATACTAGCGAGCAATTTACTGTTTTGTTTTTTAAACTCATCGGGGTCAACCATATTGGCAGGATCAAGGACAATAACGGTAGCACCGCGAAGTGGTGTTTTGCCACCAAAGGCATTTTTTCCCGTGTTTTTGATCATCATAGGAACGCCCGTCATCGAGCCGCTCATAACCGCAACCAGCATTCCTAGGGCAAATCCTTTATAGCCGCCGAAGGCCTTCACTGAATAGGCCTTTTTACCGTCACGGGTGATGTTGCCCTGTTCGTCATAAAAAGCATCTGGCGGCAGGGGCGTGCCGTATTTATTGGCTAGACGCACTTCACCCCAGGCGTGTTGGGATGTTGCCATATCTACTACCAATGGCTCACCTGTGGTTGGTATACCGTAGGCAATGGGATTGGTGCCGAGGATTGGGTCAAAACCGCCTGGAGGTGCAACTGACGAGCCCGCACTATTGATAACCACTGCCAGATAGCCTTGCTCGGCAATATACTCAGCAACGGCGCCTGGACGCAGCCAGCTATCCATATCCTTGATGAGTACAGTGCCGACACCTTCGGCTTTGGCGCGCTTTATGGCTTCGTCCGCCGCGTGCTTGCCAATAACGTTTCCCGATGCACCTTTTGCGTCCAGCGCTAGCAGTGCATGCGTATCTTTGAGAACAACTGGCTCATCGTGCGCTTCTAGCTCGCCTTGCACGAAGGCTGCAAAGCTGGTGAGACCGTGGCTCGTGTGGCCACGCAACTCACCACCGAGGTAGACATTGATGATGAACGGGATGTCGTCTTTGGCGTAACCCTTTTTAGTGAGTATACTAGTCATCTTGGCCTTGAGTTCAGGAATGGATACTTGCATGCCTCAATAATACCCTACATGTTAGGCTCAGACCTATTTTGCCGTTGCGAATAGGTCACCTCCTTTCGCAAGGCGGAGAGAGTCCTTAGAGAGGATATGAACACGCCGCCGACTGATGTGCTTGAGCCGGAGACGTTTTTTACGTTCGAGGTGTCCGTTATCTCCTTCCTGCTGGTATCTGTCATATCATTCGCTTGCCCGATGAGTACGGTCCCGATCTCCTTTGGGACTTTTTGCAGGTTACTACAGTCCGGGCAGGCCGAGGCTGCCGGCAACGGATTTCATTTTTTCGGCTGCTAGTTGTTGGGAGCGGGTGATGGCTTGGGTGACGGCCGACTCGAGCCATTTTTCGATTTTTGCTAGTTCGACGTCGCGAATGAGCTCTTCGTCCAGGGAGATTTTTTGGATTTTCTGCTCACCGTTAATGCGGACTTTGACGGCGCCGCCGCCGGCTTCGGTTTCGATGATTTCTTTGGACAGGGCGGATTGAATTTTCTTGAGCTCGAAGAGAGCTTTGCCTTTCTCAAACATTTTGGTCTACTCCATTTGGCTTATGCTAGAATGACTGTAATTTAGTGGTTTTAAGGATTTTTATGCAATCTCTGTCATATGGTATCACAGCTAGGGTTGAACGGGTTATACGGACGCATCACGCCAAGGTGGCGGCGGGACTGTTGGGGGTGATGTTGGTGTTGGGGCTTGTGAGCATGAGCGGTAACTCGGCGATTGTGGATGAGATAGCGCATATTCCAGCTGGGTACTCTTACTTGCACTACGGCGACTACCGGCTGAATCCGGAGCATCCGCCTCTTATGAAGGATTTGGCCGGACTGCCGCTGCAGTTTATGCATTTGAAGTTTCCGGATAACGAGCCGGCTTGGACGACGGATGTGAACGGGCAGTGGGAGTCGGGTTGGAACTTTATTTATCATTTGGGTAATAATGCCGATGCGATTTTGTTTTGGGCGCGGCTGCCGATTCTGCTTGTGGCGATTGGGTTTGGCGTGTTTTTGTACTGGTTTTGCTGGCGGCGATGGGGCGTGGCGGTGGCACTCTTGGCCTTGGGTTTTTATACGCTAAGCCCAAACATTTTGGCTCATTCAACCTTGGTTACCACTGATCTTGGGGCAACGGTTTTTAGCTTTTTGGCGATTGTGGCGTTTGGGCGGTTTATGACTAAGCCGACGCGAGCGCATTTCTTGGTGTTGTCGTTGGCGCTGGCTGGGGCGCAGGTGGCTAAGTTCTCGTCGGTGTTGTTGTACCCGCTTTTGGGCTTGGGGGCGGTGGTGATGGTCTGGGCGGCGGAGTCGAATTGGTGGGAGCGGACTCGGACGTATGTGGGTGGGTTTGTGGGGGCTTCGGCCTTGAGCTTGATTTGGGTGTGGATTTTCTATATTCCTCACACTTGGAACATGCCGGTGGCAGTCCAGGATAAGCTGATTGAGGGGTCGCTGCCGAGTAGCAATGTGGCGGGGGTGGCGCAGTTTTTGATGGGGCTAAATGATTGGTCGGTTTTTAAGCCCCTGGTGCAGTATTTGCTGGGGCTTGCGATGGTGTTTGGACGGGTGGCGGGCGGCAATGTGACGTATTTTAACGGCCAGATTACTGATCAGAGTTTTCATGGCTACTTTCCCGAGTTGTTTGTTGTTAAGACGCAGGTGGCGTTACTTGTTTTGATGGTGATGGCGGTGGCGTTTGTGGTCTGGCGGATTTGGACTAAGCACAAACCGGCCGTAATAGAGCGGTTTAAGGGCCATTTTCGGGAGCATGTGCTGGAGTGGTCGCTGGGTGCGTTCGCGGTGTTTTATTTCTTGGTGTCGGTGGCGGGTAATTTGAACTTGGGGATTCGCCATATTTTGCCGATTTACCTACCGATTTTTGTACTGGTAGCGGTAACGGTGGTAAAGCGTTTTCGTTTGTTGGCGAGAGGACGCCTGCGTCAGATAGGGGTGGGGGTAATGGCGGTACTGGGGCTGTGGTAGGGGGGCAGTACGTTGGCGGCTAGCCCTCATTTCTTGTCATACTTTAATGAATTGATCGGGGGGCCGGGGAACGCCGACAAGTATTTCTCGGACTCGAGTGTGGATTGGGGGCAAGATTTGAAACGGCTCAAGAGCTATGTGGATGCTCATCCGTCTATTAGTCATATTGCGGTGGATTATTTTGGCGGGGGCGTGCCGGAGTATTACTTTTGTCAGCGCAAGTATGATGGTGGCCAACTTGTGGCGACGGCAGCCGGTTATGATTGCTCCAATAGTAAATTTGAGGCTTGGCACTCGCAGTACGGTCAGTATTCGGGTCAATATATAGCCGTGTCGGAGACGTTTTTGGAGAATGACCGGTGGTATGCGGCTCTGAACGGTACGCCAGGATATGAGTATTTGCGGCAGATGGAGCCGGTGGCTAAGATTGGCTATAGCATTTACTTGTATAAGCTGTATTAGGCAGGGGTGAGAGCAGTCCGAGGAGCGGGAGCCGGCAGGGTCTGCAAGGGGAATGATCGGCGGTGGTAGGTGGTTTAGCTGCGCAGAGCGCTGACTAGCTGGCTGAGGGACAGGGTGGCTACGCCGATGACGTGATCGGCGCCGCCGTAGTAGAGGTATATGGTGTCGCCGCGGACGATTTGGCCGCAGGGGAAGATGACGTTGGCTATCCAACCTTCGCGCTCCCAGGGTTCGACGGGCGTCATGATGGGCTGCGAGGTGCGGCCCAGAACAATGGTGGGGTCGCGACGGTCGAGCAGGGCGGCGCCGAGGCAGTAGTGGCCGGCGTCGGTGATGCCGTGGTAGAACAAGAGCCAACCGGCGGCGGTGCGTATGGGCGGGCTGGCGATGCCGACTTTGCGCGAGTCCCACATGCCGGGTCGGGGGCCGAGGATTTGGATGCTGCGCGTAAGGCGGTGGCGACGGAAGTCTAGGTCGGGGACGTAGTCGGCGCAAATTTGGCCGTTGATGCGATGTAGGACCATGTAGCGGCCGTGGATTTTATCGGGAAAGATGGTGGCATCTTTGTCGTCAACGCCTTCGGGACTGATAATAACGGGTGGGATCCAGGCGTCCCAGTGGTGGTCTAGAAAATCGCTTACGGATATGGAGCTCTCGGCTACTTGGGGGGCGTCGATACTGTCGTAGGCAGTGTAGGTGATGACAAGGCGGTCGCCAATGCGGACGACGCGGGCGTCTTCGCAGCCGGAGTTGTCGGTCGGTCCGGCGTGTTTTTGCTCGAAGGGAGCGCGGGGTATGTAGATGGGGCGAGACAGGCGGCCGGAGATGTGGAGGGCGTCCTGGGATCGGGCATAGCCGATGACCGAGGTGTTATCTTTGCCAACGGCCCGGTATAGGATATGAACGGTGCCGTCGAGGTCGATGGCGGTGGGGTTGAGGACGTGCTCTGACTCCCAGGGGTGGGTTGGGACGGGCGACAGGATGGGGTTACCTGGGTCGCGGAGAGCGTGTTGTTTGACTGTTCCATCGGCGGACAGGCTGTCGAGTAGCCCAGAAAAGCTTAAGCTGGCTCGGCAGCAGGTGGTGTCGGTGGCGCCGTAGTAAATGGTGAGGAGATCGCCGTGGCGGAGGGCGCCGCTAGGGAAGATGATACGAGGCAGACGGCCATAGCGTTCGTAGCCTTCCTCGGGTACCAAGAAAGGATAGACGGTGCGACGAAGGACTTGGGTGGGGTTGTCTAGATCGAGGAGGGCGGCCTCGATGCCGAAGATTTTGTGATCGGTGTAGTATTGCTGGATGTGAGAGTAGACAAGAAGCCAGCCGTCGGGTGTCCAGATGGGCGGGGCTCCAACCTCAACTTGATCATCGTCCGAGCGCTTGAGGTTGAGGGTGTGGCTGTCTAGGTTGTCGTACCATGTCGACCAGTAGTGAGGCGACCAGATGTCTTCGGGCCGGTCGAACTCGGCAATGGCGATGCGGGCGGGGGGTCGGTCGGAGTTAACGGTGAGGATGGCGCGAAGTTTACCGCCATGGCGTTCGGGGAAGAGAGCCATGGCCTTGGCATTGAAAGGGGTGACAAGGTGTTTTTGGTCAATGGTTTTGAGGTCGCGGGAGGTGGCGACGGCGACTTTGATGTTGTCGGGGCCAAAGGGATAGTCGCTCAGGGCGGTGTAGAAAATATAGTAGGTCTGGCCGATTTTGGTAACTCGGGGATCTTCGCAGCCAAACTGGTCCCAGGGTTGATCGGGGACGATGAGCTGGTGGGGATGGTCAAAGTTGGTGGCGTCGTGGTTGTTAGTGGTAGAGACGCCGATGGATGAGATTTCGAGTGTGTGGCCTTGGAATAGCTCGGGATGGCTGCCGGCGCGGTAGATGAGGTGGAGCTTGTCGTCTTGAATGATGGGCGACGGGTTAAAGGCGGACTCGGCTTGCCAGGGGATGTGGGGGTTGGGTGAGATGAGCGGATTGTGCGGGTCGCGGGTGACATTGATCATGTGTATAGATTAGCAAATTGGTTATGGTTAGGTCGAGGTTTGGCTGTCGGCTGGGGCGTTCTGTTGCGGGTGGGCCGAAGAGTGTCCTGACGAGGTGATGCAAAAAACCCCGGCCAAGCTGGGAGCTTGACCGAGGTTTGAGTTTGTCTCTCTTACGGGGCGCGGAGGACCGCTAGGGTGTCAGTGGCGGGCATGGATTCATGCCCGTCCTGGTAGTACACCGCATAGGCTGGCTGGTCGCCGAGCAAGTAGTCATGGATGGATTCGACTATGCGACCTTTGAGGCTGCCATCGACCTCGACATAGCGCTGGCCGACTATTAGCACTCGGCCGCCGCGGGTTATGATGCAGGTAATCATCGCAATCATGGTTCCTCTCGTTGCATGACAGGTGATTATCTATACTATAAAAATTTTTAAGTATTTGGTCAAGTTTTCTTGACAGACGTTCACGATACTGGCGTCAGCTGCACGGCATGATCAGTGGCGAGGGCGTCGAGGAATTTGGTTAAGTGGGTGCGGGCGATGGCGATGTGTTTGTCGCCGCCGCCGTAGTAGACGATCAGCTGATCGTTGAGAACAACGGCGCCGCAGGTGTAGACCACTCCCCTTTTGCCTTCGTTTTCGTACCATTCGTCGGGCTCGAGGATGGGGGCGTTGGTGCGGTAGAGCACTTTGGTTGGGTCGTCGAGGTCTAGTAGCATGGCGCCGAGTTTGTATTTGCCGGGATCAAGGCGGTCGTTGGCGTGGTAGAGCAGGAGCCAGCCCATGGCGGTTTTGATGGGCGGAGCGCCGGCGCCGCGAACTCGAGTGTCCCAGTGCTTTTGGCGGCTGGGGTCGTGGTAGCCAGCGCCGCCGGCTGGAGGCAGGCTGTCGATGAATGTGGTGCCGTTAAGGTTGTCTAGGCTGTCGACGTAGGCGATGTGAATCTTGGGGCTGAGTCCGTGAAGGATGGCGTACTTGCCGTTGATTTTTTCCGGGAAGATAACCCAGTTTTTGTGTGTTTCTCCGGGTTTTGACATGAGGGCGGGTTTGCGCCATTGCCAGTTTTTTTGGTTTAAGTCAGTAGTTGAAATGGAGGTGAGGGCCTGGCGCATAAAATCCCAGCCGTTGAAGGCCATGAAGCTCATATATACGCGGCCGTCAATTGATACGGCCCGAGGGTCTTCGCAGCCGGCCCAGCCGCCGCCGGAAGGATAGAGGTTGGGATCGTAGGTACGGGGTTCGGAGAGGCGGCCGGGAGTGGGGGCGCCGTAGCCTTCGACTGGTGAATAGACAGGATAGTCGAGGCGCTCGTCAAAATGAATGCCGTCGGCACTGGAAGCATAGCCGATACGCGAAACGCCGTCGGGACCCATAGCGCGATAGAGCAAGTGAACCCGACCGTCATCCATGAAGGCTGCGGAGTTAAAGACGGCTTGAGACTCCCATTCGTAGGCGGTGGGCGATAGAACGGGGTTCTGGAGATGGCGGGTAAGCTTGGTGGGGCGGCGGGGGCTGTGGTGGCGGTAAGGGTTTTCGAATTGAAGCAAGATGAGTTTATCGGATTCGGTTGAAAGGTAGACGGTAATTTGGTGGCTGTCGACAATAGCGCCTAGGCTGCGGGGCAGGTCTTTGGCGGGGGCGGTATGCTCGGCCAAGGAATGGTCGGCGCGCCAGATAACGTGTTCGGGATTGGTCTTGGAGCAAAGGAAGGCGCCAATGCGGATAGTGGTTTGGTCCTGCTTGGTTTCGGATGATTGGTAGACAATAAGGACGCCCTGTTCTATGGCGGTGGCGCTAACGACTTTGAGGGCGGTGTGGTCGAAGTGGTCGTGGCGGGGTTGGGCAAGGGTTTGGCCGCCGGCGTGCCAGGCGACGAGATTTTTGGAGAAGGCTATACGAATATCGTTGTCGCCATAGATGAGGACATACTGGCTGTCATGCATGTATTCGGGGATAACGAGCCCGCTACCGATCAAATGATGATTGACCGAAGGTACGTCCCAAACGCCCATGTCTTCATCGGGCTCTTTGATGGCGACCTGGAGTTGGGGGACGCCGTCATGGTTAGCGGTGTAGGTAAGAATGCGCCGGTTGAGAACGGTAGCGATGCGGACGTCTTGGATTTGGGCTAGATGTTGTTTACGGCCAAGGGGCAGAACGATTTGAGGACTATCATCTTGAAGGTGAAAATTGCGATCCTGGCCGTGACCGAAGACGAGACGGTAGGTAAAGGCATATTTTTCGCGACCAATGAGTGCGATTGCGCCATCGTCAGTGAAAATACCCAAAGGATAGGTTCTTCGTAAACCGAAGCGATTCAAGTGTTGTTATTGTTCCTTGTAGCTTTTAGCCTTACTAAAATTTTAGCATAAGCGTTGTGCAAGCAACTATAGCAAATTTATATTGTCGGACATTTTTATGCATGAATGGGACTTTGTACTTAACAAAGGGGAGAGTTAGTAGCGGGCTTTGTGGATGTAGGTGGGATGATTGTAGGTACCTTTCCAGACATTGAGGCGGATGACTACAGTGTCGAGCAAGGTTTTGATGGCGGCTTTGAGGGGTGAATCGCCGACGAGTCCCATGCCCGCTTGTTTGGGGTCTTTCCAATCCGGCGCGCTGATGGTGGTGATGCGGTAACGGAGGAGGCGGGCAATTTTGAGGATTTCGGCGTCAAAACTCCAGCCGAGCATGGTTTGGCGACTAAAGATGGCTTCGGCAGCACTAGCCTCAAAGGCCTTGAAACCGCACTGTGTGTCGCGAATGCCGGGTAGTATAAGGATTTGGATAAAGAGGTTGCCAAAGCTGGACATGATTTTGCGTAAGATGCCTTTGTG
>CAYOOH010000024.1:0-12477 GCA_964405545.1 uncultured Candidatus Saccharimonadales bacterium
GGTTAGAGACGAGGCTCTACTGAGCGTCGTTCTTGGGACGGGCTTCGCTGACGGTCAGCTTGCGGCCGTCGAGCTCGATACCTTCGGCCGAGTCGGCCTTGGCGACAACGGCGTCGGCCTCGGCATCGTTGGTCATCTCGACAAAGCCGAAGCCCTTGGAACGGCCGGTGGCACGGTCCATGATGACGGCGGCGGACAGGACCTCGCCAAACTGGGCGAAGAATTCGCCTAGATCTTCATTGGTAGTAGTGTAAGGCAGATTGCCTACGAACAGTTTTTTGGCCACGTAACTTGGCTCCACTTACATCGCCAAGCCGGTGGTACAACATCCAATTTCCGCGCACTTCGGCGTTACAGCCCCGGCGCTCCTCATTCATCGTACCTAAAATGGTACAACTCACTCCGATGCGTGGCCGTTCCTTGAACTGCATCGCAAATTGAATGTTGTAAAGGAAGCTGGGACGATAACTCCGCCTTCGGGGCGGCTTAATTGATACGTGGGCATTGTAGCGTAGTTTTAGGCGTCCGTAAAGGTGTCGGCTCGGTACCACGGAGTAAAGGTGAGTTGAATAAGGGCCAGGAATAGATAGAGTTGGAGGGCTAGCCCAATAACCGCGCCCAGGGCCTGGGCAATTGTAACTGCGGAGGGCTGAGCGGCGGCCAGCGAGGCGATGGCGGTCCAAAATGACAAGCCGTATTTGAGTGAAGCGATGAGCAGCGCTAGGCCGAGAGCGGCGGCGATTTTGAGCAGCAGAATCTGGCCAAGGCTACTCCAGTGGCGAGCGGTAGGGGTGGCTTGGTTGGTGTAGCCGGTAGTAATGGTGAGCTTGTTGCGAGCGTCAACAAAGAAATTGTAGGCGCTCCAGCACATGAGATAGGCGAACAGACCGATGGTGGCCCAGAACGCAATCAATGCCAGTTGCGAGGCGAATGACGAACGCAGGATGACGTCAAATCGGAGTTTAAGTTGGTCGCCACCGAGGCCGAGGATGTCGCTGGCGAGACCGAGACGGACCAGTAGGGCTTGGCTTTGGCTTAAGGCTAGGATCAGGAGAGAGATGAAGACGGCGATGAGGGCTTGGGGAGGAGTGGGAACGGCTACGGCCCGAAACCGGGCCAACAGGTTGTCGTGACCTAACATTAGCGATACCTTGGTTTCTTATTAATGATAGCAATAAGGGTAAGAACAAGAGCGACGAGGGCTCCGGCCAAGGACGCGCCAGCCAAATCGGGAGTCCAGCGCGGTGAGTGGTAGGTGTATTGATAATCGGCCAGCTTGGGCTGGAGAACGGAGGTGGGCGTGGAGACGGTGACGAGGTGGGTAGCCAGATATTGTTGGTTGCAGCGGGCCTGGGTGATGGAATCGCTTTTACCAGCGCAGGCGGCTTGAGCGTTGGCGTAGACCTGAGCATTGGGAACGGTGGCCGAGGCAGCGGCCTGGGCGGCTGCTTGGGCGCGCTGATAAGAAGCTGACAGAGTGAGACTGGTAGAGGCGTTAAGGTGGGTTTGTACAAAGGCCTGGAGGGCGGCGCGGGCAGCCGTAGCGTCGCGGCCGGCCCGATCCTGCGTAGTAATGGCGGCGGCTTGGCGCTGAGCCTGGGTGGCGTTGGCCGAGGCAGCAGCAAGGCCGGTGACAGTTAACACCAGGGTAATGGCACCAAAAAAGAGGGGCTTGGTCATACCTATAGCCTAGCGGTCAAGGGTATAGCTGTAAAGCTATGGGTGGGGAGGCTACCCTCTCAAGAATATCGCCTGCGCCTGGTCTTCTCGCCCGATAAGTTCGGTATTTTATTGCTTATCGGGCTCTGCGTGACGCAGAGGCGACCAGAGCGCAGGCGATATTCTTGAGAGGGTAGCGCTATCGAAAGCAGTCAGGACTAGGTAGACTAAGGGTAATGCTTGATCAATCCCCTACTCCCCTATCTGACTCTCCGGGGGGCGCTGCCAATGAACGACGGGAGCTCCGGCGACAATGGTGGATGGTGTGGCGGCGGCCAGTCTTGAGCGTGGCGGGCGGGGTGGTGATGCTGGTGGGGATCGTGATGCTAGTGGCACCTGGACCGGGCTTGGTGGTGATGGCGCTGGCGCTAGCGATTTGGGCGCGGGAGTACCATTGGGCGCGACGATTGCTAGAGCGGCTGCGGAAGCGGATTGAGCGGGCGCGTCGACATTTGGACCGGTAGTAGGATATGATGGCCAGCGATGAATAGAGCGGTTTATAAGCATATTTTGGCAACCTACGGACGGCGGTGGGGCATTTGGTTGGGAATGGGGGCCGAGTTGGTCCAAGTGGTCTTACTACGGATCGTAGCGCCGATTGTAGTGGCGGTAGCGGCGACGCGGTTGGCGGGTGGAGATGTGGTCGGAGCGCGAGAAGCGGTCTGGTGGTTCTTGGTGGTCTACACGGTTGGGCCAGTGGTGGGGATTGTGGGTGATTTGGTGGCAATTCGGACTGAGAACGACGAGTATGGGCGATTGCTGTCAAACTACCACATGAAGCTAACTAGTAAGGATATGGCTTTTTATCGGGACCACCAAACGGGATATTTGACGGGCTTATTCCGGCAGTATATGGATAGTGTACTGGATCTGGTGCGGCTGATCCGGGGTGACTTGATCGGGGTGGTTGTGTCGTTGGTGGTGCCGGTTATTGTACTGATGACGGCTAGTTGGCGGCTGGGGCTGGTCTCACTGGTTATTGTGGCGGTGCAGCTGGTGTATGTAGTGTGGGCATCGTCGCGGGCCAATAACTATCGCCAGCGATCGCATGAAATTTATCGTAAGGTAACGGGCGAGGTGGCGGATGAGATTACTAATATTGTGGCTTTTAAAGCGGCCGGGATGGAGCGGGCGGCGCAGAGCAAGGTAAGGGCGCTGGCGCGTGAGGAGATCGAGACTTTTTGGTTGCGGCGGCGAACGGCGATGTTGTTGGATTTGCCCCGCACTACTTTGACGGCGCTGGGGGTAACGGGGGCGTTTTTGATGGTCGTAGGGGGAATGCCGGCCGGGGCAAGATCAGCGGGATTGGTGGTGCTGACAACGACGTATATGTTCCAGATCGTGCGAAATGTGGCTCAGTTACCGGGGTTGATAATTAAGCACGATGACTTGGTGACAAAAGCTTATCCGACGTTTGCATATTTGGAGTCGGTTGCCGAGGAGATTCGGGATCCGGAGCAGCCGCAGAAGCTAGCGGTGACAAAAGGAGCGATCGAGATTGACGGGGTGGATTTTAGCTATCCAGCGCACGGGGGCAAGGGCGGACGAATCGCGGTGTTTGAGGGTCTGGCGATCGGAATCGCGGGCGGCGAGCAGGTGGGGGTGGTGGGTTTGAGCGGGGCAGGCAAGAGTACTTTGGCCAGCTTGTTGATGCGGTTTGATGATGTGACGGGCGGGGTAATCCGGATTGACGGGACGGATATTCGGGCGGTGGCACAGAGTGATTTGCGGCGCAAGATTGCTTATGTACCGCAGGAACCGTTGTTGTTTCATACTACAGTCCGGGAAAATATTATGTACGGGCGGGAGAGCGCGAGTGAGGCGGAGGTGCGGCGGGCGGCGCGAGCAGCCCATGCGGCCGAGTTTATTGAGCGGCTGCCCGATGGGTACGACACAGTCGTGGGCGAGCGGGGCGTTAAGCTAAGCGGCGGACAAAAACAGCGACTGGTGATTGCGCGGGCGGTGCTAAAGAACGCGCCGATCATGATTTTTGATGAGGCAACCAGCGCGCTGGATAGTGAGTCGGAGCAGATTATTCAGCGAGCGCTGCCGGAGATTATAGGCAAGCGGACGGCGGTGATTATTGCCCACCGGTTGAGCACGGTGGCGGGGCTGGACCGGATTATCGTGATGCATGCGGGGCGGATCGAGGAGCAGGGTAGCCACGAGGAGCTATTGGCTAAGCGGGGGCGGTACTGGGGGCTGTGGCAGAAACAGACGGCAGGGGAAGGCTAGGCGGGTACCAGCCTGGGTTGGGCCGGTTTACTAGGCCTGGGCGACGGCCCGGGCGACGGTTGGGGCGACGACTTGGTTGAAGACCGAGGGGACGATCTGGGCGGGGGTGGGGTCCGGGACGAGGGCGGCCAGGGCGGTGGCAGCGCGGATTTTGATGGCGGGAGTGACTTTGGTAACGCCAGCGTCGAGCATACCGCGGAAGATACCGGGGAATACGAGGACGTTGTTGATTTGATTGGGAAAGTCGGACCGGCCGGTGGCGACTACGGCAGCACCGGCAGCCAGGGCAGCATCGGGCATGATTTCGGGCGTAGGGTTAGCTAGGGTAAAGACGATGGGGTCTTGTGCCATGGCTTTGATGTGGTCGGCAGTGAGGGCGCCGGGAACAGAGACGGCCACGACGGCATCGGCGCCGGCCAGGGCGGTGGCAGCCGGACCGGTGAGGTGGCGGGGGTTGCCGAGCTTGGCCCATTGCTGTTTGTAAGGATCGAGGTCGGTGCGGGAAGGCTCGACGATGGCACGGGAGTCGGTCATGACGACGTCGGTAACTCCGTAGTCGAGCAGCAGGCGGAGAAGGGCCGAGCCGGCAGCACCGGCGCCAACAATGACAATTTTGCCGTCCTTGAGGTTTTTCTTGACTACCTTGAAGGCGTTGATGAGGCCAGCCAGGGCAATGATAGCGGTGGCGTGCTGGTCGTCGTGCATGACGGGGATGTCGAGTTCGGCCTGGAGGCGATCTTCGATTTCGTAGCAGCGGGGGGCGGAGATGTCTTCGAGATTGATGGCGCCAAAGTTGGGGGCGACGGCCTTGACCGCGGCAATGATGGCGTCGGTATCTTTGGTGTCCAGGACGAGCGGCCAAGCGTTGATGTCGGCCAGCTCCTTAAAGAGCATGGCCTTACCTTCCATGACCGGCAGAGCGCCGTAGGGGCCGATGTCACCCAAGCCAAGGACGGCGGTGCCGTCGGAGATGACGGCTAGGCTATTACCTTTGAGGGTGAGGGCGGCGGCGTCCTGGGGGTGGGTGGCGAGATGCGAGGAAACCTGGCCCACACCGGGGGTGTAGTAGGTGGCCAGGTTTTCGGGAGTGAGGGGAGCTTTGGGTTGGGTGGCGATTTTGCCGTGGAGGGCGCGGTGCTGGCCGATGGGGTCGGGGTGGGGGTGGTGGGAGTCGGGGATTGGGGATTGGTCGCGGGGGTTGAGGCGTCGGGTGAGGTAGTGGGGTGTGTCATGGGGTTATTTTACACCTTATGGGAGCTATCGGTAGGCTTCGCGGCGACGGCCGACTTTACCAGGACGATGAGCTAGCGGTGCTAAAATAGCAGGTGAATTTGTGTCTATTTCGTGGAGCGGGAGCGGGACGGGAGCGCAGGGCTAACGAGTTTGCCATCGGCGATGCGGAGGGTGAGATGTGTCTGGCGGGCGACCTCGAGGTCGTGGGTGACGGCGAGGATGGTGGTCTGGTGGTCGCGGGCCAGCGCGTGGAGGAGGTCGACGATAAGCTTGCCGGTGGCGGAGTCGAGGTTGCCGGTGGGTTCGTCGGCTAGTATGAGCTTGGGGCGATTGGCTAGGGCCCTAGCGATGGCGACGCGCTGTTGCTGGCCGCCGGACAGGCGGGCGGGCTTGCGGGCGGATTCGCCGGCGCTGAGGCCGACTTGGTCGAGGAGTTCGAGGGCGCGGGTACGGCGGGTTGCGGCGGGGAGACCGGCAAACTCCATGGGTAGCATGACGTTCTCGAGGGCGGTTAGGTTGGGGATGAGATTGTAGGATTGGAAGACGAAGCCGATGCGGGAGCGGCGGTACTGGATGAGATCGGCATCGCTGAGGGCGGTGATGGTTTGATCGCCGACCGTGATGGAGCCGGCGGTGGGCTTGTCGAGGGCGCCAAGCAGGGCCAGGAGGGTGGATTTGCCCGAACCGGATTTGCCAATGATGGCGGCGAACTTGCCCTGGGGAACGGTAAAGCTAATGTCGCTTACGGCCGTGACCGGGCCGGCAGCGGAGGCGAAGGTTTTGGTGAGGTTGGTGACGGTGAGCATGTGATCTCCTTACTCCCCTCGGAGGACTTCTGAGGGGCGGATTTTGGCAATGAGGAAGGCAGGGATGGCGCTGCCGAGGGCGGCGATGGCGATGGCGGCGGCGAGGCCGGCGGCCAGGGTAGTGAGGCCGACATTGGTCTGGAGGTTGCCGACGAGCTGGGCCGTGGTTTGGCCGGCCTGACCGAAGCGAGCGGCAAAGCCGCCGCGGAAGCCGCCGTTGGTGGCGCCGGCCGGTCCCCCACCGGGTCTGCCGAAGGTGCGGGTGGGGCCAGAACTAGCGGAGTCGTCGGCCGAGGTAGTGGCGGAGGGTGCGGTGTTGGCCGAGACGAGGGCGCCGGTGATTTGGTTGGAGCTTGCGGCAGCGATGGCGATCCCGAGGACGGCGCCGCAGAGGGTTAGAACCAGGGCCTCGGTCATAAACTGGCTGACGATACCAATATTGGAGCCGCCAATGGCCTTGAGAACACCGATTTCGCGGCGGCGCTCGCGGACAATCATAACCATGATAAGGAAGGTGATGATGGCCGAGGCGACCAGAGCAACGATCACACCAGTGACGGCGATGGCTTGGATACTGGCCAGAGCGGTCAGAGCGGTTTGGGTGGACTGACTTGCGGCAGTGATGTCGACGCGGGAGCTACCGAGGGCGGTGGTGAGGGCAGATTTGACCGATTCGAGAGTGTCGATAGAGGTAGCTTTGACAAAGATCTGGCTGATCTCGCCGGTTTGGCCGGTGAGGCGCTGGGCGGTGGCCAACGGAACATAGAGACCGTCGTTGGCAAAGGCGCTGCCGGCGTCAAAGATGCCGACGACCTTGAACTGGGTGTCGTAGGCAGTGAAGGTGGAGCCGAGTTTGAGGTTGTTTTTGGTGGCCAGGGCTTGGCCAACCAGAGCCTCGGGGACATCAGCGGCTGAGAAGGTGGCGGTACCGGCAGTAATGTTGAGGGCTTGGCCGGTGCGGTCGAAGGCGCCGATGAGGCCGGTCATTTGGACGGGCAGTTTGATGGTGGGCTGGGGAGCGTTGGTGTCGGTGGTGGAGCCAGAGCTGGAACGGAAACGGCGACGACCGAGGGTGCCGGGGTCGATGGACGAATCGAGCTGGACCTGGCTGGTGGGGACTTGGAGCTGGGTGCCGCCGGTACCGGAACTGTCGGCGCCCCGGCTGATGCGGAACATGCCGCCGCCCGTGCCGTCGAGGGCGCCGACTGCGGCGACGTTGGCCAGGGCTTTGACTTTGTTGAGGTCGGTAGTGGTGAGTGGCTCTCCCCCACCTTCGCCACCAAAGGCGCCGGCGGCATTGACGGTGAGGGTGGTGGCCGAGGACTGCTTGAGGGCGACGATTTTGGCTTTGACTGCCTGGTTGGCCAGCAAGAGTGCTAAGGCCAGAGCGCTGGCGATGCCGAGCAGGGCCACGACCGAACCGGTTCGGATGGGGTTGCGGAAGGCGTTGCGGACGCCGCGGGTTATAGTACTCATGCTTTTTGGGCCTCTCGTTAATGTCGCTGCTATGTAGCCATAGTAGCGACAGATGACTGAGGTTTTGCTTAGGGAAGGCGGTTTTGGTTGTGGTATATACTTGAGTTATCATGAACCAACAGCCTCCAAAGACAGCGGTCGATAAGCTGATTTATACAGCCTCATTAGTAACGAACACTCAAGAGGTTGACCCTATCCTGGATAGCCTGCGAGCGCTGACGTCGAGAAATGACTACAATCCCAACCAGCTAACCGCACAAGATAGCCAGGTAATCGCAGAACTCCAAAGCCGGCTTGAAGCGTATCTGGTGAATGGTGAGCGTTTGCGTTTCTTTACGCCGGAATCACTTCAGTTGCAGATCGAACAGTTTATGAGCGGCAGCGTAGGGAATGTGAGCCGGAGTCAGTTGATTGGTGTGCTAGTTGTAGCAACGGTGCTGTCGGTGGGACTTGCGGTATTGTTGCCCCTGGACGGGCCGGAGCGGCGGGGCCAGGTCGGAGGTTCGGTAGCTTTTAGCGTTGTCAATGTAGGGGCCGCCTGGCTGCTCCTCATGGCATTGCCAGCGTTTAAGTCAAAGCTGAGAAAGGCTTTTCGGTTGATCTGTGGGGGGGTGGCGCTTATTGGCCTGAGCCTGCTAGCGCATCCGATTGTGGAGGTTTTTAATCTTCGCCATTACCCTCTCACCAGTCTGCTTTTGCCGTTACCATTGCTTGCGGCTGCGATTATTTTTTATACCGGCAACGCCCAGTATGCACGATTGGTGGGAGTGAAGAGCGTCTGGACTCGACCCTGGCCGGTACTGATTGGATGCCTGATTTTGGCGGCGGTGACCTGGATTATTCCTCACCGGCCGGTACCCGAGCCGGAGCTTGTGTTTGATCTGGCAGCGGTGATGTGGGGGTGTATGCTTCTGATGCCGCTCGCCTCGACGTTCATTTTGCCCAGGGTGGTAAAACAGCTACCGGAACTGTACAAGCCGTCGGCCCGGGCGCTGTCGTATTCGATGTGGACGATAATAGCGGTGATCGGTTACCAGTATGCTTTGCGGTTGATAGCGGGTCCGTATATGAGCGGCCCGGTAGCATATGGGCTGTTCTCGCTGGTGGTTGTGATGGGGGTGGCGCTGATGCGGGTTGGTTATACGTTTAGTAAGGTCAGCCGGTATTAGATCGGGGAGGCCTGGAGGGCGTGGTTAGTGGGTAACTTAACGGTAAAGGTGGTGCCGCGACCGGGTTTGGAGTCGACGGTGATGGTGCCATGGTGGAGGTCGACGATCCGCTTGGCGATGGACAGACCCAGGCCATAGCCGCCAGGCGCAGGCGGGTTGGATTTGGTGCGGGAGTGATCGGCCCGATAGAAGCGATCAAAGATGTGAGGCAGGTCGGGAGCGGCAATTCCGATACCGGTATCGGCGACGGATAGCGTAACGAAAGTGCCGGCTGGCTTGGCGGTAAGGGTAATGGTGGCGCCGTCGGGCGAATATTTGACAGCGTTGTCGAGCAGGATGGCGATGAGTTCGGTTAGGCTGTCGGGATCGCCGGTAATGGTGGTGGTGGAGTTGAGGTTGAGCCGCATGTGGCGGGAGGTGAGGGTGGCTTGGTGCCGACGGACCGCCTGGTCAAAGAGTTCGGTAACGGGGACGGTGGTGATGCTCGTGGCATCTAGGCCGTTGTCGGATTGAGCCAGGCGAAGGAGTCCGGCAGATAAGGACTCGAGCTTGGCGATTTCTTCGAGATTGGATGAGAGAAGAGTGCGGGCGTCAGCAGTGGTTAGGTTGTGGTCGCGCAGGGCGACTTCGATCTCGGTGCGCATGGCGGTGAGCGGGGTGCGAAGCTCGTGCGAGGCATCGGCCGTAAAACGACCTTGGGCCTCGAGCGAGTCTTGGATGGGCTGGAGCGTGCGCCGAGCTAGAATGTAAGCGGCCCCGCCACCCAGTAGGAGGGTGATGAGATTGAGGAGGGTGAGCCGAATGAGGAGATGACGGCGGTCGGCGTCGAGCTGGTCGTCGAGAGCTTGGATAAATTCGAGACGGCGCTGCTCAAAGCTGAGGGGCAAGGGCAGCCGAGTGACGGCAGCGCGCTGGCGGTTGGTGCTCTCGATAAACTGCGCCATGGACTCGCGATACAGGGCGACACTAAAGAGTAGGCTGAGCACCATGATGATGGCCAGATAGGATAGGGTGAGTTTGGAGGCGGCGGATTGGATGATTTTCATAGTTGTTACCTTATTCTTCTTGCTTCGAACGCTCCTCATTCGTCTGCTCGCGAAACTTGCTTTGCTCAGACACTCTCACAGACGAATGAGGAGCGTTCTTACGCCCACCCTCATTTTTCCCTGTGTGGGGGCCTTGGGTTTTTGCTGCGCTTTATATCATACTGCCTGCTGCGGCAACTCGCTGGCGCTCAGACAGTCCTCGCAGGCAGTATGATATAAAGCTTCGCGCTATCCTCTACTCTCTTCCCCACTGGTCGGATTTAGTTGTCCTCGATGCCGAGCTTGTAGCCAAAACCACGGACGGTATGGATGAGGTCGGGGCCGGAGAAGGGCTTTTCAATTTTATTACGAAGGTAGGCAATGTACACCTCGAGGGTGTTGGGAAGAACGTCGGCATCGTAGTCCCAGACGTGGCTGATGATGTTGTCCTTGGATAGGATGCGGTTTTGGTTGCGCATGAGGTACTCGAGCAGGGCGTATTCGCGCTGGGACAGTTTGATGGTGCGGCCGGCCCTTTTGACCTCGAGGGCGGTAGTGTCGAGGGTGAGGCTGTCAAGGGTGAGGACGTTGCCAACGTGGTCTTGGGGGCGACGGAGCAGAGCGCGGATGCGGGCTAGGAGTTCCTCGAAGGCAAAGGGTTTAACTAGGTAGTCGTCGGCGCCGGCGTTGAGACCGCCGACCCGATCGGCCACTTTGTCCTTGGCGGTGAGCATGATGATGGGGGTGCGGATACCGCCGGCCCGGACTTCTTTGCAGATGTCGGCGCCGTCGAGCAGGCCGGGGAGCATGCGGTCGAGGACGATGATGTCGTATTCGTCGGTCAGGGCCGAGGACAGGCCTTCGTCGCCGTCGTAGGCCACGTCTACGGCATAGGACTCTTGCTCGAGGCCGCGCTTGAGGGCGGCGGCGATTTTGTGTTCGTCTTCGATAACTAGAATTCGCATGGGGGCATTGTAGCGCGGTTTGGCTGAGAGTGGGCTGAGGTGCTGTTGTTGTTGCTATCGCTAATTAATAGTGTTATTGTAACGTTATCCCTTCTCAACGTGAGGAGCTGTCATGTCGGGTGATCCATCGATTCGATATCAGAGTCTTCCGCCAGGAACCGTTATCCGGATAGTGTCAAAGAAGGGGAATTTGATCCGAGTGCGGATCCTCTTTTTTGACTCGGAGCGCAACCCTTTCTTCAACCGCTTGGCGATTGTTGAGGTCTTGGAAGCCCCACAGGACTTCGATGACCAAGTAGCTATGTTGGTTGCAAACCTAACCGAACCGATGCCCTTGGGAGATGTGACTGACGCGGATATGATTAACTGCCAGTCACCTTTCCTACGTCCAGGTTCGATCGTAATGCTAGCCAGAACTGGCCTAGAGGTTGCCAGCGTCGGAATCGAGTAATACGGAAACTGCCACCATGCGGACTCTAATCAAGTCTGCATGGTGGTTTCTCTTTGTCTATGGTATGTACCCTAGTCGAGTTAGCTAGGAGCGGAAGTGGCAGCTGGAGCCAAGGTAACGGGAGTGGCCGGGGGCGGGGGCAGGGTTTGTTGGAAGTCGTGGGGCAAGCGAACCCGGATGTCTGCCCGGACGAACTTGCGCAGGCGCTCGCCGGTGAGCAAGTGGTCTTCGAGTTTGAGGTAGATAGCTTTGAGTTGTGTAATTTGGTCCGGAGTGAGCTGAGCCCCCGGCTGCTTAGCTGCAGTGAGCTGGCGGATTTGGTTGAGTACAGGCTCAATGGCACGCGGGTCGGAGGCCAGTCGGGCGGTGTACATCACCACATCGAGCGCGTCAGCCTTATCCGGGAGCGTACCGTACTGGCGACCCACTATTTTAATGAGTTGGCCAGCTCGGAGGAATAGCACGCTTGCTAGCAGGTAGGGAAGCAAGGCGATGTTGGTATTGGTGTACCAATTAAAAAAGGCGTCGGAATAGGTACCAAGGGTTTGAGCTAGTACCAGTTGCCAGTAGGCCAAGGCCAGCATGGCGTGGGCGGTGGCCATCCACACAATGGCCTTCTGGTAAGCCTGGCCAATCACCCGGCTGGTGCGCCAGGTGGCCACGGCCGCGGCCACGCTGTAGGCACCGCTCCAGGCCACGAGGCCAAACAAGATATCGTGCTGAGGCTCGGGTAGGTCAGCAATGGGCGGGTGCGGAATTAAGGCTGACACGAACGCCACACCCAGCGAGAAAGCAATGGCAAACCAAAACGAGTTCCACAGCGATTTAACCTGCAGTAGCCTGGCAAACTTGCGGGCGCCAGCATACATAATAAGCGTGCCAAAGGCGTAGGTGGCCAGCAGCACGAGCTGGATGAGATTGGGGTCAATACCTAGGACATTGAGCAAGAGACCGATTGGTAATTGCATCTGGGCTAAACCAAACAGGAAGATGCCAAAGGACAATAGATAGTAGGCAATTTTGAGGCCACGCTGGAAGGTCTTGAGGCTGCTTAGGAAATACCACAGCGACCCAACTTCGGTAATAAAAATAGGGATAACGAAAATAAGCGCAGTTAGAATACTCATACCCACGGCGTCGTGGGGCCGGTACAAGGTGATGAGCGCGATCTCGCCGATGGCGGCGACCGCGAGGTAAGCGGCAAACTGTTTTTTCATAGGTGCTTCATGTCCTTTGCTCTTATGCTTATCTTGCTGGGAAGCTTTGTCAAGGATTCTGGTTCGGTAAGGGTTATGATTGACCTGCGGTGAGCTCACGCCTATAATCTGCGAGTAGCATAATATTCCGGAGTAGCTCAGTGGTAGAGCAAGCGGCTGTTAACCGCTGGGTCGTCGGTTC
>CAYOOH010000025.1:0-12431 GCA_964405545.1 uncultured Candidatus Saccharimonadales bacterium
CTCGCCGCCAGCGGTTTTTTCGATGACGGTTGGGATAAGGATTGAGGCGTTACGGGGAGATGGGCTAGTCATAATGGCTCCTGATTTTTGGCTTGTTGCCATTATCTTAGCACTCTTTGGGTTAGAGTGCTAGACGGCGGAAGGCCGAGGGCTTACTTGGATTCAGCGTAGTCGAGCAGCTTGGCGATGACTTTGGAGGCCATGAGGTGGTTGTAGACTTCCTCGCGCGTCTTGGGGTTGTCGAGTTCGGCCTTGGTTTGGGGGTCAGGGTAGTCTTGGCGGAGACGATCGAGCTCGGTATCGAGCTCCTGGGCCGAGACAGCTAGACTTTCGGCGGCGGCGACTTCGGTCAGAACCATGGCAAGGGCGACTCGCCGCTGGGCCTCGGGGCGCATTTCGGTGTCGAGGTCGGCCTGGCTTTTCTTAGTTAGCTCCAGGTATTTGTCGAGGTTGAGGCCGCTGTAGGCGAGGTTTTGCTCGAGTTCGGAGCGCATGCGCTGGAGTTGCTGAGCCACGAGCGACTCCGGGGTTTTGTAGTTGGAGTCTTTGAGGAGCTTATCCAGGACGTCTTGCTCGTACTTGCGGGCGGCCTCTTCGGTTTTTTGACCCTGGATGCGGTCGGTAATATCGGCCTTGAGCTCCTCAATAGTTTTGAACGGGCTGACAGAAGCAATGAATTCCTCATTTAGCTCGGGCAGTACAAGCTCGGTAACGGCATTGAGGTGAATCTTGAAGGTGACGACTTGGTTGGCGAGGGTTTTCTCGTGATAGTCCTTGGGGAAACGGATGTCGAAGGTTTTGTCGGCGCCTTTGGACAGACCCGCTAGCTGGTCTTCGAAACCGGGGATAAAGTTGCCGGAACCGAGCTGGAGGGTTTGGCTTTTGGCACTGGCCCCGGGAACGGGCTGGCCGTCTTTGGTACCCTCAAAGTCAAAGTTAACTTCATCGCCTTTTTTGGCTGGATGCTCGGAATCGAGACGGGCAGCTTGGCGGCGACGGAGATCCTGAATGGTTTGGTCAACTTCGGCAGCTTCGACTTTGACGGCCGGCCGGCGCAAGCGAATTTTTTTGTAGTCGCCTAGCTTGACCTTGGGCATGAGCTCCACGGTTACTTTGTACTGAAGCTCGGTATAGGGAACGAATCTTTCGATCGAAATTTGGGGAGAGGATACGACGGGTAGGCTGTGCTTGCGGATTGCATCGGCGTAGCTGTGCTGGAGGGCATGTTCAACGAACTCGCCCTGAACGGCGTTAGAACCGAGCTCGCGCTCAACGATCATGTCGGGAGCCTTGCCAGGACGGAAGCCGGCCGCCTTGACGCGGAGGCGAAGATTATTAAAGACCTCGGCCTTAATGTGAGATAGCTCGGCCTCACTCAGAGTAACGGTGAACTGGACTTCGGCGTCGGTGCGAGAGGTGATGTTGGTTTCCATAGTGTCCTACGTTAACACAACGTGCGGCGGCGGGCAAAGTATTCGTTGTACAATTTGGGTATAAAACGTAGTTGAGGTCGGCCAAGTGAATGGCCGACCTCAGGGTTGTAGTACGGACTATGCAGTTGTCTTCGCGGCCCTGGTGTCTTCGGGACACCAGTAGTGCGGCCGCCTAGCACCGTTCTTCCGTCTTTGGACCACAATGCGCGGCTTTAGGGGAAGTATAGGCCATGGCGCGGGCCTTGTGGGTGTACCCTCGCAACGGGCTCCCACAGTAGTTGTGTGCATCGCCCGAGCGAGCTCCTTTGGATTCGTGTCTCCCCCAATTCGCGGTCTATGTAGCGAAAGGGGGCCAAGCGGGGAGCGGCCGCTTTCTACCAGACCAGGTAGATCTGAGCATTGGAATCACGATAGCGAGGGATCTGTCTTAGACCTGTTACTCCCGAAGGAGTGGGGCTTGGTCGGCCCCGGGTTTTAGCTCACTCTACCGGCTTCGAACTTGAGTCATGAGTGCCGCCATGAGCTTGCGACTACTCCAGGTTGACGGGCCTGCTCACTACTGAACTTTAGAGGGGATGTCGGCCCCTCGTATGCCTGAGGTGTCTGCGAATACACTGAGGGGAAGCAACCCCGCTCACATCCTCGCCACTCGGGGCCGAAGGACACTCTGGTCGGGCTCGAGTCGCCGGGTCTTGAAACCCCGTGCGCTCGCTAAGTCCCTTGTGAGGACCGAGGCACTTTGTGTGCGTGCCGTGCTCGAACTGTGATCATATTAACATACGTTCTAATATGTGTCAATACTTTTTTATATATTTCTTAAATAAAAGCAAGTTTCTTGATGAAAAAATGGGGAAAGCCCCCAACCGGATGGGTTAGGGGCTTGATTGTGATGGGTCGGGATGGCAGGATTCGAACCTGCGGCCGCTCGCTCCCCCAAGCGAGAGCTCTGCCTGGCTGAGCTACATCCCGGCTGCGCCAGCGCTCGGGAGGATCAAGGGGAGTGAACCCGCCGGCCAGACAGGCCGGCGGGTACGTTCTACCCCTCGTGACAGTGGTAAACGGCTTGTTTGTTGGTGTCGTACAGGACCGTGTTGATACCATCGTCGCTGGGAGCGGCTAGAATTACCTCGAATTGCGTTTGTACCTCTTGAGGACTAAGGACAGGGGTGGCCGGAACGTCACAGGTTAGGCCATGATCCATCCGGCCGATGGCGATGATGCGGCTGCCAACGGTGTAAATGG
This sequence comes from uncultured Candidatus Saccharimonadales bacterium, assembly GCA_964405545.1. GTDB lineage: Bacteria > Patescibacteriota > Saccharimonadia > UBA4664 > UBA4664 > CAYOOH01. Next base: position 2,676 of record CAYOOH010000025.1, read on the forward strand.
CGTAGCCGTCGTGATACCACTTGGTAGCGGTGACGGTGGCGCCGGCAAAATCGGTGAAGCGCGCCTCCGCCACCAGGATGCCCCAGCCGGCAGCGACCAGCTGCTGGTGGGCTGGGTTGGCGGGGTCGACCCGCGGTGCGTTGTCTTGCATTGCCTGATCGTAGAGCGGCAGGCCGGTCGGGCGGTCGGCAGAGGTAGTGAGCCAGAGTGCAACCCCACCCGCCAGACCGAAGAGTACGACCACGGCTACAACAAATCGACGTACTGTCACGATGCTCCTTTGAGGACAGAGAGAGATCAACAGTGATGGGTATTAAAACATAATAGCAATATTATAGCTAGTCCTTGGTGTCCTTAAAGCACCAATTCCCGCCTACTTGGTGAAGCCAGTTGATGAGAAGCAGACGGGCGCCGGGATACAGCCGCAATGTATGAGCTGTCTAGTAGGGCCTAATGATGGCCCCGCCCACTGTCACGGAAACTTCCCGCACTGGGTGATTGAGTAGATCGGCTCTCTCGATGATTCCTTCACCCGCGCAAGCAGGTTGCGTCTCGGGGCAAAGGTAGGTTGGGTCGAGCTTGTATCTAAGCTCCAAAGTGGACTGGCCGTCAGTGGCGGTCGTCCATATGTCGGTGACTGATGTGTTCCCAGCGCCGTCGTTATAAAACGTTGGCGAAATTTCAAAACCTCGCGCTCTGAGATTGCGGGTAATTTGGGCATGAATGTCCGAGACTTTGCCCGATAGGGAGTAAACGGCTGTAGCTGGTCCACCCTTACCGGTTAAGCAATCCCCGTCCGGAGCTCCCGTGGCTTTCGGATGTTGGCCCTCCAGGATGGTTAGGCCATTGAGGTATTCAACGTTTTGCTTGACTAACGTCTGAAGTTCGTGGTCCCGAGAGGCGCAACTGTCGGAAAGGCTGGACAAGTTGGAGATAATAAAAACAACGAAGCCAGCACCAGTGAGGCCAACTACAAGAAGTACGCTTAGGAGGAGTTTGGCTGGAAAAGGCTTCTTCTTTGGCTTGGCGGACAGGTGGCGATTCGGCGGCTTTGACTCATTGGTACCTAGTGGCATAAGGCTATTGTGATTTAATTGAAACCTTAGCGCAACGATAGTCCCTGAGACGCTTTCATTCGAACCTATTGTGTAATGGCTGGAGCAGCTGCAAAAACACTCAAGTCCTTAACTGTCTTCGCGCGCTTACTCGGCTCGATCGGCATCGGCTTTGGTCTTGTGAACGGTGTCATCCGGGTGGTGAGGCGGGGCATAGGCGGTGATGATTTTCATGGCTTGCTCGCCTCGGGTAATAAAGTTATGACGAGTGCCGGCAGGAACTAGCATGATGTCGCCAGTATTAAAGTCGACGCTTTCACCATTTAGGATGGCCTCGCCTGAGCCTTCAACAAGATAGAGGGTTTGGTCGTTGTGGGGGTGAGTTTCTTCGCCAATCTCACCGCCCGCTGGAATGCTCATGATAACAATTTGGATATGCGGCGAGGTTGCTAGGACGCGTCGGAAATAATCGTTGGTCTTGGCTTGACCGATGGCGTCTTTGATGTGGTTCATTTGAATGCCTCCTTCTTTTTTGAACTGTCATGACTGTCTTTACTTCTTATGGCTGGCCGTTTTTTCTCGGCTTGGCCTCAATAAACACACACTCAAAGATTAGCACGGTCCTCGTATTGAGGTAGTGATATCGCTCACAGCCGAATGAGCGCACGATGCCTATGCTTGGTGCATGAGTATCAATCCAACCCCCTCACCGCGTCCGCCGCTAACAGTATCGTTCTATATTGCTTGGACCACTGCCCTCATGGCCTCGGCTGCTAGCGTATATTTTATCGAGATTCTGCATAATCCGGCAGCATCTTTGTGTTGGCTTAATCGGATGCTGATGTTTGGGATTTTCTTGATCTTGAGCGTGGGCGCCTTTACACGCGACCGCGGCGTATGGCGCTATACGATTCCCTTTCTGGCGATCGGCTTGCCGGTGGCCGGCTTTCAGCAATTAGTACACTGGGACTTTATTCATCTGGTGCCGAAAGTGTGTAGCGTAAGTGTAGTTTGCACCACGAAGTTCTTTAACCTGTTTGGATTTATTAGCCAAGCGACATTGTGCCTGGCGGCGTTTACGATTATTGCCGTGTGCATGTGGCTACTAGCTAAAGCTCGCGACTAACCGAGGCGGCCAGCTGGTCGAGGTTGTTGATCCAGATTTCTTTTTTGATGATCGAGATAAGGCCTTCATCTTTGAGTTTGTGAATTTCGCGGCTGACGGTCTCGCGGGCGAGGCCGGCGTGGGCGCCGATATCCGATTCGGTGAACGAGACAGCCATGCCTTTGCCCCGTGCCTCTCCGAAGCGGCGGCTCTCGATGAGCAACTCGTACAACACCCGGCTGCGAGCGCTGCCAGCCATGAGGTGGGCGAGGCGACCGAGGAGTCCGTCGGTGCCTTTGTAGACTCGGCTGAGGAGATCGTAGAGGACATCGGGATTGGTTTTGAGAAATGCTACGGCTTCTTCGTTGGGGGCTTGCCTAAGCTCAATATCGGTTTCGGCCTCGAAAAAATATACATTGGGGGTGCGGTTGATGGCATACGACATGGGAAAGAAGGCGGGCGGCTTAAATTCGTTGAGCACGACTTCGTCGCCCCGATACGAAATATCATATTGTTTTACCTTACCTTCGAGTAGGTGAAACACGTGCGTTGGCTCATCGTGGGCATGAATAAGAATCTGGCCCATACGGTAATAACGCTGGGGATACCGAGAGAAGTAGGCCTCGATTTTTTCGGCAACAACTGGGTCCATAGCATAACTATACCAATCAAATAGCATAAAGACCGTCATACGACTCCTCGGCGAGAGTTTCCTCGTACTTTTTGGCCAAGGCGGTAATGCTACGTCTAAGAAGAGTCGTTTGCATCATAATGATGTGATCCCCTTCTAGGTAATTGTTTCCGTGGTCGGAATGATACGGGTACGAACCTTTTTGTCTGTGGGTAGACCGGTGAGCAAAAGGTAGCCTTGCCAAAGGCCCGGGCCAACGAGGAGTTCTAGATGCGGCAGATCAGTATACTTCGGCTCATTTTCGACGTCATAGAGCCGGTACCGGCCAGTGGACAAGATGTGGTCAATTTTGTGCGGCTGATGAGTGGTGACGAGGATTTCGCCAATGTCTTTCGCCCAAACCCAAGCGTAGGCCTGTTTATCCAGGTACAGGATCTTGACCTGGGATTGGGTTTCGATGAGGCGGTAGTCGCCTTTGGCTACAATGGTGATCATGACAAGCCCCAGAGGTGGCGGATGGTCGCCAGGAGCCATAGGGCCAGGATATCGGCGGTGAGGGCGTAGAAGACGAAGGCGCTACCCGTAATAAGCCCGGCGATCACGAGCAGCAAAGCGAGGCCGCCCATGACGGACAATATGATGGACCAGGCTGAACCGCTGGGGATTGTGCCAGCACCGGTAGCACACATGGCAATGCCAATGGCTCCTAGTACGAGAACCCCTAGGCGGGGGCCGGTGAGCCAACTTTGCCAGCCTTGATATTTTGCGTAGGTCAATAACCCGGTGCCGACCGCGAGTACAGTAGTTACGGCGTCCTTCCATGAGAGTGCCATGACGCGTCTCCTTTGATTACTCCTGCCCCCAGGTTAGTCTCCTAGGAGCGTCACGGCATTGATGTGCGTCAAGGCAAGCACGTGACGTGCGTCACAGGCTCGGACATGATGTGGCCAGCCCCGGCCCTGGAGCAGAAAAAAATTTTGCTGTGGCTAGGGTAACTCGGAGCGAAAGATATTCTGCAACTCTCTTGGGTGACAGAAACCAATCCCACGGTATTCGTCCAATTTGTAAATATGAGGATCGGCCGATACAACGAGCTGAGCTTTGGCCTCAATGGCGCATTCCACGACCATGTCATCGTCGGGATCATTTTTTACTACTCGAACTCGCTCACTTGGTGTTACCATTTTGGCTACCGTTCTAACATTCTCCAGAAAATCATCGAGATGGTATTTTGATAACCCAAACTTGTCCACGAGTTTTTCGCGCACTTCTTCGAGGATTTCTTCGGAGCAGTAGAGCTCAATGGCGGATTCTGAGGCGGCGGCAATATCTAGCCACATATTCAGCCTGCCGCTGGGTGTGATTATTGCGCTGATGTAGATGTTGGTGTCGAAGACGACTCTAATTTTCATTAAGGTAGCGGACGACATCATCTTCATTTTCGAGACCGAGGCGAGCGCCGATGACTTGTCCTTCGAGCTGAAGCTCGTAGAGAGACTGCTTAAATTTGTAGTAGTTGTACATGTCGCGAAAGAGGTCGCTCTTGGAGCGCCCTTCTTTGATAGACCGACGATCGATGTCTTCTTTGACAGATTTGGCTACCGAGAACGTTACGGCTGTGAGTTCTTCTTTTGTGTTCATGCACTTAGCCCTTTTATTACTTCCAATACTATTAGAATCTAATAGTATTGTCAATCGCCTGGTCTATGGTTCGACTTTACAGGCATCGTAATGAGGTGTGTACATTCCCGAACGCGGGGACATAATTTAGGTCAACCTGGAAAGGCTTTTTTGAATATCAATGTTGTTAAAACTGATGCCCTTTGAGCGGCTTTCAGGGGTTTGCGCTATCTATATGGGTCTTACGGGAGAGGGATTTCGTGCTCCCGTAGTTTAGGCCGTGACCGCGCCGAACGCCTCTGAGCTTTATCAATTTCACGGGTCCTATTTCTCCTTGCCGCTGCAGAAATTCGCTGGATGATACTGTTAAACTGTTCGTCGCGTCGCCGTCTTTGAGCTTCAGATAATGCAAAGTCCGGCACCCCATAAAGCTCGTGGTACGCTTGTTTCAGTCTTGTTAGATCATTGCCCTCAATTTTTAATATTACCGCTACCTCCGTTTCGCCTGCCCGAGCAAAAACTTGGGCCATGCCAGCTTTACCGTTTCCCGGGTCACGCCTGTCGCCAACCACTATACAAACCGAATTATACTGGCTGGGAAAAGCAATCGTTAGCTCAACGGCGCTTGTGAACGGCCTGCCATTCTCCCAGACATATGCGTCTTTTTGATCGGCTCCAATTCCGCCCGCCCGCACCCTGATATCTCCCTCGATGCCGGTGAAAGGGTCTACCGTTCCTTCCCCCACAAATTCCTTCGTAAATGTGTTCAGCCATTGATCGGCCCTGTCAAAAGTGCCGTTCTCCTCAAGATCAACTGTTACGTACGTACCGCCAGACTCGGGCGTAAGAGGACCGTCTGGGCCTGGATTTGAAAAATACTGGGCGTCTTCGTTTACATTGATCACCGTCCCAAACTGTCTTTCAGTGAAATCAACTAACAGTGACTCATTAGGCAGATTGGGATCGCCGGATTCTATTTCGATCAACGCATACTGCGGAGCATATTGATCGTTTTGGTCGTCGCGTGGGACACCGCAAAGATCTCTGGCGACTTCAACGAGGGAGGGAGTGCCGCTGTCTTCTCTGCCGATGATTTGAAGCAGCCCAAGCTCACGCTCACTCGTCATTGGGACATGAGGTAGGCTTCCGGGATCAATGCCCTGACTGTCGAGCCAGGCTTGATCAACCACTGCCCCAAAATGTTCTTCATCGACCCGAACCACCCTGGTAGCATAGGCTGGACTAGCGCCGTCCGCTGCTATATCTACCGATACGTATTGTGCGTCCGATGGGATCGCGTAACTTGCTTTGGTGTTACTAACCAGAAGTGAGGTCATAGCGCCACCGTCACCGAGACCTACATTTCTCAACAAATCAAACTCTTGTCTTGTCATGACGAGACGAGTCACGTCCCCTAACTCAATTTCGCGTCTTTCGAGCCAGGCTTCTTGAGCCACCCTCTGTGCTCGTGCCGTTTCCCTCGCCTCGCGAGGAACCATACGTTCGCCACTCGGCATCGGTGGCGCGCCTGCGAGAGCAGCGTATACTGCGGCTTCCTTATTTGTTTGCTGGGATCCAGTAGGGCCTTGATCGAGGTGCTCAGTCATGGCTTTAGTATAGTTCGCCAACTTGTTGATCTCAACGTATTAGTTAATTGCCGTTCGCCATATTTTGATTCGGGTTACGCGAATGCTGGCCACGAAGTTTGTTCAACTATCATTTTTTGTCGTATTATCGAACACTAAAAAACCCTTCATAAAGGGCTTTTTAGTAATTTTGATTAAAATGTCTTAATTGGTGCGGATGAAAGGACTTGAACCTTCACGGCTTGCGCCACCAGCTCCTAAGGCTGGCGTGTCTACCATTTCACCACATCCGCGCAGGGGGTGGGCTAGAGTGAGCTTAGCGTATATTGGCCAGGCGCTCAAGTCTGATAGAAGCTGAGGGCGGTGTCACCGTAGGTTTTGGTTTTTAGCAGTTGGCTGCCGGCTAGGGGTGGCGATGGCAATTTACTGGCGCGTGACAGGACCAGGACGCCATTAGGAGCAAGGAAGGGAACGAGACGTTCGATGACGTCGGGGTGGAGCTGAGCATAGGGCGGGTCGGCGATGATGAGCCCGTAGCGCGGCGTGGGCGGGTGCTGAGCGGGCGCAGCTAGCCAGGTTTCGAGCGTGAGTTGGTGGAGCGTGTGGGTTGCGTCGAGGCCAAGGGTACGGGCATTGGCCTGGATGGTGCGGGCGACGCGGGGATTGGATTCGATGGCCTCTGCCAACAGGGCGCCGCGTGATAGAGCCTCGAAACCGGCGGCGCCGGAACCGGCATAGGCATCGAGTACGACCAGGCCGGTGGGTGGGCCGACGACATCAAAGAGCGCGGCTCGGACTTTGTCGGATAAGGGGCGGGTGGCACGCGTCGGCGGCTGGTCAAAGGCGCGGCCACGCAAGCTACCAGCAAGGATTTTCATGGGGCGGCGTCACTGGTATGGGCTTGATGGGTGGCTAATTGCTGCTCGGCCTCGAGAAGGGCCAAGAGCCAGATAATGCCGATGGTGCGGGCGACGCGGGGAGCTAGGATGTTTTTGACGGTAACGGCTAGGTCATTGGTCCAACCTTCGCGGTAGAAGCGATGATAGAGGTCGAGGCCAGCGATGGTGCGAGCTTCGGTCTTGAAGTAGTCGACCGGGCCTAGCTCACGGGCCAGAGCGAGCTCATGTTCGCTAAACTCGGCTTTGATGGGAAAAATAAGGAGTGCGAAGGCGATACCGAGCTCAAAGTTAAAATGAGTGGTCATATGGCCTTTGGCGCCCCAGATAGCCCAGTTTTTGCGAATGGCGCCGGCTAGCTTGGCAGGATCGGCTGCGGTAAGAGCAGGGGCGGTGTGAGCTGCGGCTTCGGCGATCTTGTCTTCGAGCGGCCAGTGGTGGGCGGGGGTGAGTCCATCACCGATGTAGTGGGCCATCCAGGAAGCTTCGAAGGCGGTACGGATAAGATCGCCTGCGACCAAATTGGCTACTAGGGCAGCGTAGTGGCTGGAGATGTGGAGCGGAATCTCGCCGGTATCCCGAATGGGGTCGTAGAGGTGGCTGGGGTTGGGATCGTCTTTGGTCTTGTATTTGAGGCCGGATTTGGACTTGAGGCCGTCGGGGCCATTGTAGCCCTCGAAATGGATGAGCTGCTTGAGGGTCGGGAATTGACCCCGGGGCAGATAGGGTTGGATCATCTTGTAGGCGGCGCCGTCGAGACGCTGGTGGATGCCGATCCGATGGACGACTTGTTTGGGGGTGATGAAGCCAGCGTACATTGGGGCTATTTTAGCATGCGAGGGGAGGTAGGGAGGGAAGAAAAGCAAAGGGGGCGATTGGCTGGCAAGTTGATGCCAACCAATCGCCCGTGGGAGTTGGTGCTATCCAAAGCTCCAGCCGGTGGCGAGAACTACGAAGGCCGCCACGATGCCGGTGAGAAGACCAACAATGAGCGCGATGTTTGAGGCAAGGGCCATTCGTTGGATACGAGCGAGGTTGTGGACGTGCCACTCCGCCGGCGCGCTGTACATGAAGATGAGGCCGACCTGGTGGTAAGCCTGTGCGCTCGCAGACATGAACCACGAGACGATTACCCCGAGAGTTGTGGGCGTCCCCAGGACGATCAGAGCGGTCCAAAATGTAGTCACGCGACCACTCCTCTGTCTAGCTAGGCCTGCTAGGCCGGGGCTCCGAGGGCGGCCAGAAACCGGGTACTGGCAACTAGAGCCCGGTGGTAGGCCGTGATGGTAACTGTTAAGAATCGTTCCAGTCGCTCGGCCAGCTCGGCAGCGACAAGCTGACCAACGTTGCCATGGAGCCAACGCCGGTAGTTGGAGATGGCCCAGGAGCCCATGACCTCGGCGTGCAGTTCCAGGAAACGTCGCACGGTGTCGTAGTCGGGCGGCGTGTCACCCTGGAGCTGCTCGACCAGGCCCAAGCCTTCTGCATGAACCGAGTGGATTCGGTCATGATTGAAGTAGAACTGGCCGTGATGGTAGACGGTGGCGAGGTCAGGCGTCATAGCTTGACTCTCCTCTCAAATCGCTCAAGGTAGCAAAGAACTTTGCAGTGTTATAGTAGCATTATCAGAGCATTATATCAAGAGAGGTGAGGGTGAGTATTGGCTTAGTCGAGCGAGGTGACGGCCTTAAGCGCATTGATGCGGGCGGCGATGGCGGGGTGGTGCGCGAGGGCAGCCGGGTCGGATAGGAACTTGAGGGCAGAGACGCGGACTTGGCTTAAGAATTTGGCGTCGGAGATGTCGGCGAATTGGAGGTCGAGGGTGCCGTGCTGACGGCGGCCGTAGATTTGGCCGGGGCCGCGGAGCTCAAGGTCGATTTGGGCCAGGCGGAAGCCGTCCTGGGATTTTTCCATGGCTCGGAGGCGCTCGACGGTGCCGGGGGCTTTGGATTCGGCCAGGAGGAAGCAGTGGGATGCGTAGGCGCCCCGGCCGACGCGGCCGCGGAGCTGGTGGAGGGCGGCCAGGCCAAAGCGGTCGGCGCCTTCGATGAGCATGACGGTGGCATTGGGGATGTCGATGCCGACTTCGATGACGGAGGTGGCGACGAGTATGTCGAGGCGGCCGGCCACAAAGTCGTCCATGACGGCTTGTTTGTCGGCGGGCGAGAGGCGGCCGTGGAGCAGGCCGAGGCGGCGGGATTTGAAGGGGCCGGTGCGGAGGCGGTCGAACTCGGCGGTGACGGACTTGGCGGCGAGGAGGTCGGATGGGTCAATGAGCGGGCAGACGATAAAGGCTTGGCGGCCGAGGTCGAGTTGGTCGTTGATAAAGGCGTAAGCGGTGTCGCGGTCTTTGGGCTCGAGGGCCTTGGTGGTGATGGGCTGGCGGCCGGGCGGCAGGCCCTGGATAACGGATATGTCGAGGTCGCCGTAGACGGTTAGCTGGAGGGTACGCGGGATGGGGGTGGCGGTCATGGACAGTAGATGCGGCAGACGGCCGGCTTTGGCCTTGAGACTGGCACGCTGGCCTACACCAAAACGGTGCTGCTCGTCGATGATGACCAGGCCGAGGCTGGGCAGGTTGAGAGTATCGGTCAGGAGGGCTTGGGTACCAATGATGAGCAAGGGCTGACCGGTGGCGATGCGGGCTAGGGCGGCGGCGCGGTCGGCAGCGGCAAGTTTACCGATGAGGAGAGCGGTGTCGTAACCGAGGCGAGCGAGCAGCGGGGTGATTTTGGCCAGGTGTTGGTGGGCGAGGAGTTCGGTTGGAACCATGAGGGCAGCCTGGTAGCCAGCGGCCATGGCCATAACGGCGCTCATGGTGGCCACGACGGTCTTGCCTGAGCCGACATCACCTTCGAGCAGG
>CAYOOH010000026.1:0-12214 GCA_964405545.1 uncultured Candidatus Saccharimonadales bacterium
CTATTGGTAAGGGTGTTGTTGAAAATGGTGCCGAGGATGGCGGTACCGACTGCCCCGCCAATGGTGCGAAAGAAGGTGGCGGCGCCGGTGACGGCTCCGATATCAGCCAGACCAAAGAGGTTTTGAGCGATCATGGGCAGGAGCGGGAAGGTTTGACCGATGCCGAGTCCGAGCAGGATCATGTCAAAGATGATGGTGGCGTTGGTGGTGTCGCGAGTGATGCTTGAGAGCAAGAAGAGCGATATGGTGCCGATCACCAGCCCGGTAAGCCCCACCAACCGGTACTTGCCGGTGCGAGCGGTAATTTGACCTGTGACAATGCTGCTTACGACTACACCAATCATGAACGGCAGGAGCAAGAGGCCGGAGCTAGTGGCTGATTGGCCGACCACGGTCTGGATGAAGATCGGAATGTAGAGAATGCCGCCGAACATTAGCGCGGCAGTTAGAACGGTGATGATGTTAACTAAGGTGAAGGACGGCTCTTTGAACAGACGCAGCGGAATGATGGGATCGGCGGCCTTAGCTTCGGCCCAGATGAACAGGGCGGTAAAGACGGCGGCGGTGATGAACATGCTTATGATTTGGACACTATCCCAGGCGTACTTGGAGCCGCCCCAGATGAGAGCCAGAATGAGCGGAATGACGGCGCCAGTGATGGTGAGGCTGCCCAGCCAGTCGATTTTGCCACGCAGGTCGTGTTTGATGTTGGGCAGGTACTTGGCGGCGATGGCGAGCGCTATGGCGCCGACGGGCAGGTTGACGTAGAAGACCCAGCGCCAGCTCAGGTTGTCAGTTAGGTATCCGCCCAAGAATGGGCCGATGACTGAGGCCAGACCAAAGACGGCGCCAATCAGGCCAGACCATTTGCCGCGCTCGCGGGGCGGGAAGATGTCGGCGATGATGGTGAAGGCCATAGCGGCCAGCCCACCGCCGCCGATGCCTTGGATGGCGCGCGAGCCGATTAGCCAGGCCATGCTGTGGCTGGCTCCAGCCAGAACCGACCCGAGCAAGAAGACGCCAACATTAAAGAAGAAAATGGTGCGGCGGCCGTAGATGTCGGACAGCTTGGAGGTGATGGGGGCGGCAATAGCTTGAGCAATAAGGTAAGCGGCTACGATCCAGGAGTATTCGGTAAAGCCTTTGAGCTCGGCCAGGATTTTGGGCAAAGCGGTACCGACGATGGTTTGGTCGAGAGCCGATAAGAACATGCCAGAGATGACACTGATGAGGATGCCAATTTTGGCACCGCGACTGAGGTGGTTGAGCACTAATTCTCCTTTTGATTGTTAGTAGTGGACCGCTCAATTTCGGTAAGCTGGGCGGTTAGAGTATCAACAAGACTGCGCATGCTGGAGGCTGGGATGAGACAGATCATGCTGCCGTGTTTGGTAAAGGCCATGAGTTTGTCGCCGGCGCCCAGCCCCAGCTGGTCGCGGATGGCGGCCGGTATAACGACTTGGCCGCGCTCACCGAGAGTGACCATGTCCATATAACCTTGGGCAGGATTGTTGATATGCTTTTCCATACTAATCATATTAGTGTGATTTATTGGTTTGGTCAAGAGTAAGGGTGGCGGGATTTGTTTTAGGCTTGGCCGCCGGCTACTTTGATATCTTTGGCCAGGATTTGGCCGGTCTGGTCATCGATCTGGTAGAGATAGACTTCGCCGGTGCCAATCTCAAGCCCTGATATGTCATTTTCGGCGATGTTTTCGAGGTATTTAACCAGGGCGCGCAGGGTATTGCCGTGGGCGGCAACGATGACATTGTGGCCGGCGCGCAGGTCGGCCTTGATGTGTTGATTGTAGTAGGCAACGGCCCGGTCGTGGACGTCTTTGAGGGTTTCGCCCTCGGGGATGGGCTCGTTCCAGCCGCGGCGCCATTTGGTGAACTGTTCCTCGCCGTGCTCTGCCTTGACCTGCCATTTGTTTTTGCCGGTTAGGAGGCCGTAGTCGCGCTCGTTAAGAGCAGGGTGTGCTTTGGCCTCGAGGGTGGTCTGGCCGAGTTGGCGCAGAATTTCCTCGAGCGTATGCTGGGCGCGCTTGAGGTTGGAAGTGTGGGCGGCACCGAAGGTGATGCCTTCGAGGGTCTTGGCGGCAGCACGGGCCTCTTGCCGGCCTTTTTCGGTCAGCTCAACGTCGGTGAGACCGGTCCATTGGCCGAGTTGGTTCCAGGCGGATTGACCGTGGCGGACGAGGACGAGGTAGGGCATGAGTTGTTTCTCCTAGTGTTTAGGGATGTTTTAGGGCGGCACGGCCGGCGAAGCGAGCGGAGTCGCCTAGAGCCTCTTCGATGCGCAACAGCTGGTTGTATTTGGCGACGCGGTCGGTGCGGGAGAGCGAGCCGGTCTTGATTTGGCCGGTGGCCAGGCCCACGACCAGGTCGGCGATGGTAGTGTCTTCGGTTTCGCCGGAGCGGTGTGAGATGACGGCGTTCCAGCCGGCATCCCGTGCCATGGTGACGGCCTCGATGGTTTCGGTGAGGGTGCCGATTTGGTTGAGTTTGATGAGGATGGCGTTGCCAGCTTGGTCTTTAATACCGCGCTCGAGAAACTTGGTGTTGGTAACGAACAGGTCGTCGCCGACGAGCTGAATTTTGTCGCCGATTTTCTTGGTGAGCAGAGCCCAGCCTGCCCAATCGCCTTCGGCAAGGCCGTCTTCGATGGAGGCTATGGGATATCTGGAGGCCAGGTCCGCTAGGTAGTCGACCATTTCGGCGCTGGTGAGGGACTTGCCGTCGACGCGCAACTCGTATTTGCCGTCTTGATAAAATTCGCTGGCGGCGGCGTCAAGGGCGATGGCGATTTGCTCGCCAGGCTTGTAGCCGGCTTTTTCGATGGCTTCTACTACCAGGTCGAGCGCCTCGGCATTGCCGTTTTTGACGGCCGGAGCGTAGCCGCCCTCGTCGCCCACTAGCGTGCCGTAGCCTTTGGACTTGAGCACTTTGGCTAAGGCATGAAAGACTTCGGCGCCCCAGCGCAGGGCCTCGCTAAAGTTGGCAGCGCCTACGGGCATGATCATGAATTCCTGGATGTCGGTGGATTCCCAGCTGGTGTGGGCGCCGCCGTTTACGATGTTCATCATGGGTACGGGTAGGACTGGGTCTTGGATGCCGGGTGCCAAATGGAGGGCGTGCTCCCAGACTGATTCCTGGTGTTGCGCGGCTGAGGCTTTGGCGGCGGCGAGCGAAACGGCCAGGATGGCGTTGGCGCCGAGGCGGCTTTTGTTGGGAGTGCCGTCAAGGTCGATGAGCACGTGGTCGAGGGCGGCTTGGTCGTCGGCGTCTAGGCCAATAACGGCCTGGGCGATTTCGCCGCCCGCAAAGCCGACGGCCTTGGTGACACCTTTGCCGTTCCACTGGGTGCCGCCGTCGCGCAGTTCGACGGCTTCGTGGGTGCCGGTGGAGGCGCCCGACGGCACGGCGGCGCGACCGAGGGTGCCGTCCGAGAGGACGACATCGGCTTCCACGGTGGGATTGCCGCGAGAATCAAGGATTTGACGAGCTTTGACGGATGCGATTTTCATGAGGGGATCCTTGGTGAATTTCCACAATTTAGGGTCTCATATATAAGGGATGGGTTGCAACGCCTGGAGTCCAAATGCGTACCGCCCCTGGAGCGTTTCCAGGGGCGGTATGAGCTAGCGGCGGTTGCGTCGCCGATTGGGTCTCCGGATGACGGCCCATCCGGTCACAAAGACCAGGTAGATGGTCAGCTCGAACAACAGGAATTTCTCGGACTGTACATCACATGAGCCGGGAGCAGACCTGAGGAGCTGAACAATACCGTTAGCTAGGACGAGCCAAACCACGCCCCAGCCAATCGCCCACATTGCTGTGGCCAGTTTGAGACGCCGAGAGCGAAGGGCGTAGGAGGATACAAGCGCCAGTATACTGATGGGAATGGTAATGACGAAGGTGATATTGGGTAGATGCATGCCTGGGCCTTTCTGGCTAGACGATTTTCTAACTTTAGCATAAATTATGGTTTTTTGCAACGTAAGGTATGCTTGAGTCTTGAAAACCTCCCAATCGCTTCCCTCTCGAACATAAGCCCCGTTTGTCTTAGCGGAACTCGCTTTCGCTCAAACAGTCCTCGACTGCAGGTGGCTTATGTTAGTCGTGAGGGGGTTTTGAGACTCAGGTAAGGTATGTTTTGGCGGCGCCTTGGGTAAGCGATGAGTGATGTCGTTGTTGTGCGCAGCCAAACAGAAATTCGGAACCTAAAGGCGGAAAAAGAGGCCGACCGTAATGAGGGTCGACCTCCGTAATGCTTTGCGGTTTGGCTTTTTGGTTGGCACGAAGCCCGGGCGCATACAGGATACAGCGCCTGTTTTGCGGGCTGGACTTGGCTGAGACTAGCTAGCTTGAGGGGACGACCCACCCACGGATACGAGACAGGGCGTCGGCGTAGAGGGGGCCTTCGAGTTCTGGCCGGCCGTGATTGCAGGCGCCCAGCTCCAGCCACTCGACGCGAGGGTAGGAAGCCAGGATGGACCGTTGGGCCGCCAGTACATCGACGGTGCGGTCGCGGGCAGGATTGAGATTGACGGCAATAACCCGTCCGTCGAAGCTCTTGCGCGAACCAAAGCCCGTACTTGCGGCAAGGATCCGCAGACTGTCAACCAGCCAGACCGAGGCACGGACGCTCTGACGGCGGAGCGGGCGGCGGCCTGGACCGGGGACAAGGCAGCCGGGGAGCCAGCGGACCAGCAGTCGGCCGACAATTCGAGGGGCAAATCGACCCAGCTTGACTACCAGACGGCTGCCTGGCCGCAGTTGGCGCGGCGAGGGCGGCGTACTGATCGTGACCAGGTGCAGGCTTTTGAGATTGCGATCGTGCTTGGGCAGCTGGTGATACCAGCGAAAGAAGTGGTTGAGAACCTGGCCGCCGAGCGATAGCCCGACCAGGATGATGGGTCCAGGACGCTGGCGGAGATCGGTCAGGAGGCGAAGGAAGAAACCGCGCTGACCGAACCAGCGGTGATCGATGGTGATGAGGGTATCACCTTGCTGGTGGACTTGGGCAAACATGCTAGCGGGATCGATTGTCTGGCCGTCCGGGTTAAGGGTGGCCACGATCCGAGCTGAGCCGATGTAGCCGGGAACAAAGACCCAGGTAACGTTGCTGGTACCGATATACCAACTGGGTTTGGGCAGAGCTGATGCGGGCATAGGGCCTGCACCACCCTTCTATAGGGGCCGACGGGTCGTGGATCGGAGGAGCTGTATTCTTATACTAATTTTTAATATATGTGTCAATAAGCGGTCGGCGGCAGTTGCCCGGATCGGTCTTTACCATTAGCATTAAGGGCAATGATTCGGCACAGCGTTACGGTTATGGGCAAGGAGACGGCTTACTGGGAGCGCAACCCGGAGTGGTCGCGGACGCTGGTGATGCTGCATGGTTTTCGCGGCAATCATAAGGGGCTGGTGGACATGGTGCGGTTTTTTGATGGTTTTCGGCTGATTTTGCCGGATTTGCCGGGCTATGGCGAGTCGGAGCCGCTAGATGTGCCACATACGTTGGTTAATTATGCCCAGTGGCTGGATGAGTTTGTAACGGCGATTGGTTTGGAGGATTTTGCCTGCTGGAGTCACTCGTACAGCGGTTCGATTAGCTTGATTCAGGCGGCGGTTGGTAATAATAAACCAACGGCGCTGGTGAGCGTGTCGCTGGCGGCGCTGCGGCGGGATGCTTTGAGTATATTGGGCTCGCTGTATTATCAGATAAGCCGGATGTTGCCTTACGGACTCGCCCAGCGGTGGCTGGCCAGCAAGACGATTGATCACGCCTCGCACCCATGGCTGTTTATGACGGTGTCGCCGCAGCGGCAGGCGGTGCTGGTGGAGCGAGGAGACGAGAATTTGGCTCTTTTGAACCCGCGGGTGGTGACGCAGGAGCATATGAGCGCGCTGGGTACCGACCTAGAGCCGTATGCCCGGCGAGTAACGATGCCGGTGCTAGTGGTGGCCGGGGCCAAGGATATTTTGGTGCCACTTAAGCGGCTTGAGGAATTGGTGGGCGTGATGCCGGACGGGATGCTGGTGGTCATGGAAGACCAGGGACACTTGGCGCCGATTGAGCGGCCGGCGGCGACGGCTACGATTACCAAGCGGTTTTTGAACGGTTTGGCCGCGACCGAGGCGTGACCGGCGCTAATCTTTGAGCGGGTAGGGACCGCCGCTGGAAGGAGGCGTGCTGTAGGTAAAGCACTGGCGGCCTTTGGCGTGCGTGTTGGGATCGGGAGTGGTAGTACCGGGATAGGTGCGGTAGGTGTTGCCGGCGGAGGTTTGGTTGGACTGGAAGGTGGCGCAAAGCTGGTAGGTCGCGGCCGCGGTGGGCTGGTAGTCGTAGTCGGACAGGCGGTCGGCCAGGGTTTGGCCAGGCAGACTGAGCTGGCCCAGACTAGTGGGAAGCTGACCTTGCTTGAGATAGTAGCTTTCGATATTGGCCTGGAGGACTTGAATGTCTTGGACAACGGTGGCGTCGTGGACTGGGCCGCGACGCAGCACAATGTTGGAGGCAATAGCGGCGAGGGCGATTAGGGTGAGTATTGCAAAGAACAGATAGTAGGGTTTGATGGCCGCGGAGGCCGACTTGGCTGGTTTTGTGGGTGAGTTCGTCATTTTTTTAAGCCTTCTTGTGCTCATCTTGCCAATAATAGGCAAAGATGCCGCCGGCGATGGCGAGTGTGATAAGGAGATGGATGAAATTGCCCATCAAACCGTTGGCGGCAGCGCTGCCGACAGCGTTGTAGTCGTAGCTAGTGGATGAGCCGCCGGTCATGAGGTGGTAGACAAAAAAGATGATGTTGCCCAGTCCGATCAGGAAGGTGACGACCAGAGTAAGCTGGACTGCTCGTTTGCGCGACGGGTCGTGATGAAGGCTGGGATCGGCCAGCTCGGCTTTTTTGAGCCGGAGAAAGAGCAGGGCCAGGACGGGGAGCGCCACCACTAAGGCCGAGGACGCAAACGAGACGGTGCTAGAGGTAAACCCGCCGTCTTGGGAGCCGAGGATGGTGTTGACATTGGAGTGGAGGAGCGAGCCGAGCGCCAGGGCTGACACACCTAGGGCAATGAACATGATGATGTATTCGAGGCCGCGGGTGGTTAGGTTTTGGACAACAGCCTGTGGCTGGGAGGATGAGGATCGGTGGGCGACATGATCGAGGCCCGGCGGCGGGGGCGGAACGGGCAGATCGTCTTCGCCGGATAGACCGGCCGCCACCATGGTCGGGTCCCAGCCAGCGGTGACGAGGTCGCGCTGGATGCGGTCGTCGGGGTGGTCCTTGGCCCGGGCGGCTTTGATGTATTGCTGGAGGGCTTTGTTCATGATAGTGCCTTGTTTGGTCTTAAGGTAATTGTCCGATGGGTGTGGCCGGGGTGTCAATGGGCGGTTCGTTGCTTCGAGGATTTCTTATCGGGTTGGTTTTGGCTAGTCTGATGGGGTTCGCCTAGAGGCATTGCCACAATGCTTGCTGCGGAACTTGCGCTCCCGCGCTTTAGACAGTCCTCGCTGCACATTTTGACATAACCTGTCGGCGAGGAGACTGAAAGCTGCATGGGTTTGGCCGATGACGGAGGAGATGAGGGGAAACGTCAGAGATTGGTGGACGCCAAGTGTATTGAGGGTTAAGATCTAAAGTATAATACCGATATAACATAAGGATTTAATGTATGCAGCCTGATACAACTATGCCCGCCCAGGACCCAACTACGGCCGCTCCGGCGACTGACGCTCCGGCAATGCCGGCTACCGATGCCCCGACCACTGACACTCCGGCTATGCCGGCCGCTGATCCGATGCCGGCTGCGCCCGCCGAGCCAGCTATGCCCGCTCCGGCTATGCCGGCCGACCCGATGCCAGCTCCGGCAGCACCCGCGGCCCCAGCTGAGCCGACCGAACCAGCAGCTACGCCGGCGACCGACGCTCCAGCCGCTAGCTAATTAACTAGCGTATGTCAAAATACCCGATTTTCTAGGAGATCGGGTATTTTGGTTTGGGGTAGATGGGGCTATGATGAGGGTATGAGTATTGAATCACAAGGCACAGAGGCGAGGCAGGGAACATATTCTACAGATTATAAGGGCTTGTATGAGGCGGCTTTAGATGGCAAAGAGACTGTCCCGTCGCAGGAAATCGCAAATCAGGCCAAGCTGCGAGATGAGGCCTTGGGCCGGGCCGAAGGAGAGCCGTTTGTAGTGGGTGAAAGCGCCAGCGTATTGGTTGATGGGGTCATGATCGAGGGCCGCGTTAGCGCCGTCGAGTCGAGCGGCAATGAGACGGATCACACGCGCGACCTCGTGACTGTGGTCGTTCAACAAGGAGACAGGACTCGGACGGAGCGGCATTCGGCCGAGCAGATCGCCCTATGGCAGATTCCAGAGGAGCAGATCCGACTGAGGGGTGGGGGCAGCCCGGAGATAGAGCCGCCCGTCGCGTAGTGTCGTTCGCGTAACGTCGTTAGGGGGTAAGAGCGAGGATGCGGCGGATTTGATGCGGAGTGTGGGGGCGAGCATAGCCGAGCTGTGCGCCATATCGCTCAAGTTCTGGTAAAGAGCGAGCTTCTGGCGTTGAGGTTTTTGAAGGTAGGCTTTGATCAGTAATTTTGACAGCCTTGTCTACAAAGTAGGAATGTCGTTGGGCTTGACCGGCCGTTCTTAGATGGTACAGAAAGGCATGAATCTGGGGCATCGGTAATTGAAGCTCCGTGCTAAGCCAGTGGCCGGCGGCCATTTGACCAGCCCCCTCGGCAAAGGCTTCGGTTTCAGCTTTGTGGTTTATATGCATACGTGTCTGAGTTGTTGCCAGATCCAACTTTAGAGTCCCAGGAGAGAGGCCGAGACTTAAGGCGGCGGCGGCAAGGTTGTCGGGACTAGCCGCCGCTCTCTGGGCAGCTTCATGGTAGGCAATCTGGAGGTTGTGCGCCAGCTCGTGACTGGTGACCCAAAGGTAGGCGAGCTGTTCAAGCTGATCGGGTGATAGTTCGATTTGCGTTTTGTCGGCTGCTTCTTTCAAGCGAGTAGCACAGCCAATTATGATCTGCTGCCCTACATCGATCCTAGATCGAACGGGTTCGAGGCTACTTTGGTCCTCGTCACGGCCGCGCCAATATGACCAGGCTGCGTCTTCGCGCGTAATGAGAAGGGCATCTGGCTCGGCCAGGTCGACGTCAATGAGTTTACCAAGCCGGGCGCGGGTAACGGGGCCAACTTCGATGAGAGCGGGCAGAAATTTGTCTCGGAAAAACTCAACTGCCTGCTGCACCTGCTCTAAACTGTACTGGCCGTATTCGATATTGACGGGAGCTAGCTGATCAAGAACGACCTGAGGAAAGCTCTCCTCGGGTGCGAGAGAACGGTGGCGGCCGCGATAGAGGGAGACGCCACCGGCTGCCTGAGCTTTGATGGCGGCGGGATCGCCGGCTGCGGCAGCGCGGGCAATCCTGTCCTCGGTGGCGGCTTGCTCGGCCGCTTCGGCCATGAGAGCGGCGTAATCTACCTCGCGGCCGCCGGCGTCACGCAAGGCGCCCCGACCATCTATCAGGTTGCCACTGTGGTCGGGAGTGCGGTGGCTTCCGACGTAGGGCTCGGGCTGGTCAGGGTTACGAGACGGGCTTTGGAATGGGCGGGATTCGGTCATTACCGGTTATGATATCAGATTGGGGGCGGGAAGGCGACAGATTGGGGATTGGAGGAATGAGAGTTGCGCGGGTCGCGCGGGGTAGCACCGGTCGTAGGAAGTTAGGCGGAAGCAATTTGTGTGGCTAGGGGCTCCATTCGATCGGTTAGAAGACTGAGTCCGTTGGCGCGGCGAGGCCCCCAGTAATAGCTGGCCATGGCCTGGGCTTTGCCACGATAGAAGGTACCAACGCGGATTGCTTCCGCTCTTAGGCGAGCTTCAACCGCTGCCGGATTGGGGGCTTGGTCAAGTAGGCGGCTGGTGATATTGTCAAAGCCACCGAGGTAATTATTGATTTGGATCATAGGGGGATCCGTCTGCGGGGTCCGTGTAACTGCGGGGCAGCCCCAATCTATGAAGAACGACTCCGGGGTACTATTATGAATGGTATGTTTACTGATTCGAGCGCCGAGCCAGAAAAAGTAAAGGATTCGGGCGGTGAGACCTGGTCTTCGTCGAGTACTATGGCTGACTTATACGCGGATACTGGGGAGACCGAGGCGGAACCGCGCATACCGTTTGAGCACCACTTTATTGCTCAACGGGTAGGTTCGTCGTCGCCCGATCAGAGCGGACTGCTTTATTTGCTGGATGAAATTGATTTGACTGAAAGCTCGGAGCCTGGGGCTGTTTACCCAGAGTATCTTGTAGTCAAGGCTTTTGAATGGCCCGGTAAGGAGGGTCAACATAGCGAGTTCTATAGCCAGCCGGAGGTTAACCGCAAGTTTGCTCAGACCGTGCCGGTTCATTGGCGGGGGTTTGATTATGAGGTGGTAGCTCATATTAATTTTGAGGACCTGCCCTCTCCTGGCCGTTTTCAGATTACGCTTGCAGCCAAAACAGCGGCCGGAGGTGAGGCCGAGCTGCAGTCGGGGCTAGCGTTGGCACATATGATCAGCGCGACTGTTTTTGACGCAGGTATCCAGACACTGGGCAGGAGTCATCGTGATGTTCCTTCGGTTATTCTGGATGTCTTCGAGGATGCAGAGATTACTGGCTACGGTGTGGTGACTGCGCAATACAAGGGTCCTCTTGCGGATTTTGGCGTTACCAGTGACGATCCGGTTTTGGATTACGCGGCGTTTGTAAAAAAGCTTTGGGTCAAACCATTCTTGAGCTAAAAAACAAAGGCCGGTGAGCGTGAGTATAGTCACTTTAGTTGAGAAGTCAGCCGGACGGATGTCTTGAGGTGTTAGCTGCTGGGTGGGCGGTGCGTCGGCTCGTGCCTCGGCTAGGAGCTCAGCGTATTGGTTAGGGTCGGCACGGTATTGTTGGCATCGGTTGGCGCTTGTGGGTCTGGAGGGTTTTGCTCGGTCATGGATTTAGCATAGCAGATGGGGCCGCCCGGGGTGGTATAGTGATTACATTGATCTATATAAGGAGCAGGCATGACACAAGAGGATTCTTCACCAGATCAGGGAGCCTTGTTTCGGCGGCCAACGCAGAATGAGGTCAAGCGAGCGCTTGGGCTGCTGGTAGAGCCAGCTGATGGTGAGACTGGGGAGAGTGACGCCGCAGCGACTGATGTCAGACTTGACTCCCCCGCCGAGTCCGATCGGTCCGCAGCTGAGACCAAAGCTCGAAAACAGGAGTTAGTGGCCGAGATCGCGCACCTTGAGCAAAGGCTGCGCGATACACGGGAGATTAACGAGTTGTGGACTCACTTGGTAGAGCCGCATAAGCGGGAGCTTACTGAGGCTGTGGGCGAGACTCAGGCTATGGTTGATCAGCTAAGAGGGTTGTTGAGAGCGTGGGGTACTAGGCTACGAGCCAATGACCAGGTGTTTGTAGAGATAGAGTATGCGCAGACAGAAGAAGTCCAGCTTGAGGGTCATGAGGGAGAGGCCCTTAGATCATGGGCCACTAATCTCAAGAGCGAGTCTGAGGAGTTAATGTCGAAACTACAGCAGCAGGAGGCAATTGGGCCGTTGACGCGCTTAAGCCAGCGTATTTTTGAAGGCGGCGACCAGTATCGCGATCGAATTGCGCGTTTGCGGCGGCCTGGTGTAGACCAGCATGCCGGAGTCACTGAGCCTTCGGATGAGTCGGTTGACGAGCTTAAGGAACGAGCCGACCAACTGCGAGCGGAGCTCGAAAGCGCCAGCAGCGATACTGAACGACAACAACGATTGACCCTACTGGATGAGATTGAGGCATTTGACCGGATTGGGCGGCGACAAGGCGCCTGGCTTGAGGAGGGGAGCCAAAAATTTGGCAGAAATGTCGAAATGGTGACCGAGGTGCTCGATCGATCTAACTTCTATCGAACGGGCCAGGGCAATCGTCGCTCGATTTTGCAAGACTACTATGACGTAATTGCGCCGCTTTATTCTAACGCGACCCAAGACTTGGAGGCTGATCTGGAGGCATTCCGGCGGGTGCTGGACCAAATGACAGGAGTGATTGGCTAGCAGAGGGCTACCGGCCGCCGGTGAAGGGGCGGGAGGGTTTGGCGGGTTTTTTGGAGCCAAGGCCTTTGCCGGCGGCTTTGAGCTCGTCGATTTGGTCGCGGAGGAGGGCGGCACGCTCG
>CAYOOH010000027.1:0-11646 GCA_964405545.1 uncultured Candidatus Saccharimonadales bacterium
CTCGCCACCTCAAAGACTTTGTCGAAAGTCAAATCTACGCCCAATATCCAACCGTCCAGATCAAAGAAGGCCCCACCGACTACTCCCAAACCCCAGTCGGCAGCCGCACCATCTACGGCACCGAGCTTGGCCTAACCAAATCCGGTGTCATGCCTATCAAAACCTTTGCTTCCTTCGAAGTCGACCCGCTAGCCGGCATCACCGGCGTATTAGCCAAACTCGAGCAGATAGGGGAGGAGTGCTGGATCCAAATCCTAGCCCGTCCGCTCGATGACTCCTGGCAAAATACAGGCAAAGCCTACATTGAGGACGTCAAAGGTTCCGGCAAATCCAACCTGGACCTTCTGCACCCCGGAGCTATCATGCATCTCATCCGCGCCCTCTTCGCACCACCCGAAGCCGCCGGCAAAAAAGAACTCTCCACCGGCCAGCAAGCCATCATTAAAGCCGTCGAAGAAAAAATCACCAAACTTGGCTACGAAGTCAAAATTCGCATTGCCTACCTCGGTCCCGACGAAGCCTCAGCCAAACAGCGCCTCCAAGCCATCGTCGGCGGCTTTAAGCAGTTCAACACCACCAACCTCAACGGCTTCACCAATGCCAAGATGTACAACTCTCACGACTTCATCCAGGACTATCAAGCCCGCCTGTTCATGGACCACGGC
The DNA here is from genome assembly GCA_964405545.1 of uncultured Candidatus Saccharimonadales bacterium. Taxonomy (GTDB): domain Bacteria; phylum Patescibacteriota; class Saccharimonadia; order UBA4664; family UBA4664; genus CAYOOH01. The sequence goes on from CAYOOH010000027.1 coordinate 666, forward strand.
TACACCCTCAACATCGAGGAACTAGCCTCACTCTACCACCTGCCCCACAAGTCCGTTGCCACCCCCAACATGGTTTGGACTACCGCTAAAACCAGCGAGCCCCCGTCCAACATTCCGGTCGAAGGCAGCACCGATCCCCACGACATCAGCCTGTTTGGCCTATCCAACTTCCGCGGCCGTCAGCTCAAGTTCGGCATTAAGCGCCGGGACCGCGGCCGCCACCTCTACATCATCGGCCAAACCGGCGCCGGCAAATCCTTCTTGCTCTTGCTCCTGACCCTGTCCGACGTTTATCACGACCAAGGCTTTGCCGTCGTTGACCCCCACGGCGACTACGCCACCGATATCATGAAATACATTCCCGAGCATCGTCTCCAGGACGTCGTCTACTTTAACGCCACCGACCGCGAGCACCCCATGGCCTTCAATCCCATGGAAGTCGCGGACCCGGCCATGAAAGACCACGTCTCGTCCGAGCTCGTCGGCGTACTCAAACGCATGTTCGACTCCTGGGGTCCCCGCCTCGAATACATCCTGCGCTACACCATCCTAGCCCTGCTCGACTACCCTGGCTCGACCATGCTCGACATCGTCCGAATGCTCAACGAAAAAGACTTCCGCAAAAAAGTCATCAAAGAAATCCAAGACCCGGTTGTCCGCACCTTCTGGGTAACCGAATTCGCCTCCTGGAACGAGAAATTCGCCTCCGAGGCAGTCGCCCCCGTCCTCAACAAAGTCGGAGCCTTTACCGCTAACCCCCTAGTCCGTAACATCGTCGGCCAGCAAAAATCCGCCTTCAATATCCGCCAAATCATGGACGAAGGCAAAATCTTGCTCGTCAACCTCAGTCGCGGCCAAGTAGGGGAGGACAACGCCGCCATCCTGGGCTCACTCATGGTTACCAAGATACAACTAGCCGCTATGAGTCGAGCCGACATGCCCATGGAGCAACGTCGGCCCTTCTATCTCTACGTCGACGAGTTCCAAAACTTCGCCACCGACTCATTCGCCGTCATCTTATCCGAGGCCCGCAAATACGGTCTCAACCTCACCGTCGCCAACCAGTACGTATCCCAAATGCCCGAAGTCGTCCGTGACGCCGTCTTTGGCAACGTCGGGACCATGATCTCTTTCCGGATTGGCCCCGGCGATTCCCAAGTACTAGGCAAGTACTTTGAGCCCGTCTTTGAAGCCATTGATCTAACCAAGCTCAACAATCAAAACGTTTTCATCTCCATGATCATAGACGGCGAAAAAGCCATTCCTTTCTCTGGCACCACCCTGCGCATGCCCGATCCCGAATACGATCAAACCAACCGCATCATCGCACTCAGCCAAGAGCGCTATGCCTCTAATCGAGCCGGCGTTGAGACCGACATCCGCTCCCGCACCGCTGGGGGCGAGGACGAGGGCGCCCGCGCTGTTGCCACAGTTCTTGACGAACAAAAACCGAACAGACCCGAACGATCCGAGTTTCTCACGGCTCTCAAAAATCCCGACCTACCACCCGTACCGCGTCAAGACAATAGCCGCGATAATAGGGGAGACAACCGCAGCCCCAACCGCCCGGCCAATCCAAGTAGTCGCAACAACAATGGGGGAGACCGGTCCGACAGGGGAGACCGCCGCAACGACAACCGCAAAACCGGACAGGGGAGTCACGCCTCCGCCGGCCCCTTCCCATCCCGCCTAGGCCAAACTACAGCTCCATCCACCCCTGTAGCCCAACCTCGTCAGCCCCAACCGCAACCCGCCGTTCCACAGACTTCACCAATCCCCTCTCCAGCCGCCGCTCCAGTGCCGGATTCCGCCCCCATCCGCGCAGCTCCCGACTCCACGGCCGCAGCCACGCCGTCACCGCCACCACCCACACCAACTCAAGCCCTTCCTCCCGCAGCTCACACCGTAGCCCCTGGCCAAGCCGTTAGTCTGCGTTAAATAACACCGGAGAAGCCCTGTACGGCGATTCATGGAAGCAGCCACCATCACCGGAGAAGTCAAAGACTAGATGAGGATGTTTGGCTTAGCCAAGGCACAAAGAGAGGGTAGTAAGTGACCTCTTGATTCTAAATTACGTAGTGTCGCACAATGTATATTTTGCGACTTGAAATGTCTAAAAACCATAAATCACCAAAACCAGCCACAAATCACAAAATCTCGAACTTCCCTCATTTTTGCAAAAAAACTACCCTTTTTTCTCTTCCTTCCGAACGCGATCATCACCCCGAAAAAATTTCCGCTACCCCTTCACTTTTTAACGAATACAAAAACCGAACTTAAGAAGAGGGGAGAGGTCTAGCGATAATACGCCTTGCCTGGGATACGCAAGTCTATATACTCACCCGGCACCGTCTTTTGGGTTGCCAATAGCGCCCTCACCGCCCGTAAGTCAGCCATTTGCTCCCCCACACTTCGGCTCGTATCAAAAGTAAGGCGATACCCTTTATCGGTTGAGACCGCTAGGTCAAGCGTCGTGTCTCCAATCGACAAGCCCGTAACTCCGATTCCTTCCGCCCGCAAAGCCGGCGCCAGGGCCGTCACAAAACTAACAAACCGGGGAGGCACCACCTGCTTGCCCGCCGTCACCGGTAAATTACTGCCATCCGTCACCACCGAAAGCCCCGAGCCCACCGGGAGAGAGCCAATCACCGTTCCATCTACATCTACCAAGTAGCTCTGATTATCAGTTGACCAGCCCATACTAGGCTGCTTAAAAGCTACACTAATAAACAATCTGTGAAACAACTTACGTTGCACGGACACCGATTTAAGAAGTGGATCAGCCCGTTGTAGTTTTGACACAAAACCCTCTTCATCAAACGTCAGCATATTACCCTGCAACCACGACTCCCCTACTATCTTGCGGCCCTCGGACTCGATCTCCCCCATGCGGCCAGGAGCCTTAACCTCCAACTTGGTAATCGTAAACAATGACGCCACCCCCCAGACCCCTAGCCCCAGCCCAACCACAAGGAGCAATAAACGCCGCTGCCACAACGTGGGGCCAGCCCACCTCGCCCGCCGCCTAGGCCGCTCTAAAGGCATCGCTCGACCGTACGCTCCCCTACTCGTCCGAACCCGCCGCTCGATCATTCCCCTTCCTCATCGGCCAACTCATCTCGGTCCTTGTTCGGCTTATGTTCGTTTTGTAGATGCGCCCGTCCCACCGCCAACACCACTCCCGCCAGCTCTACCGCCGCCTCGGGCCGGCCAAACAACCCAATCGCCTTGGCAAGACGTTCTCGCTCCTCTCCATCCGTCACCACCCGCTTGATCTCGGCCACCAAGCGAGCCACAGTCAAATGCGCTCCGTCCAACACTCGCGCCGCCCCCGCCCGCGACAACATCCGGGCATTTTCCACCTGATGGCCAGCCATCTGATAGTTCGGGATCAAAATCGTTGGCTTGCCCAATACCGCCGAGTCATTGATTGTCCCCACCCCTGCCCGCCCAATTACTACATCCGCCGCCGCCAACGCCAAACCCATCTCTTTCAAAATAAAGGCAAACGGATGATAGCGCTGACCATATTCCAACCGACCATGGCGTGACAACTCAAATTTAACCCGCTCCAGCTCCCCTTCGCCCGTCTGGTGGATAATCTGGTAATCCGGCAACAAGGCTGGCAAAGCCGCCAAAATCGCATCATTAATCTGGCGCGCCCCCTGCGAACCACCCGTCACCAATAGAACCGGTACCCCCTCCTCTAATCCATAATGCGCCAAGCCTTCAGCCCGCGTCGCCGCCAACACCTCCCGCCGCACCGGATTACCCGTAAACACCAACCGTCCTGGATCAAACTCCCGATAATACTTAGCCGGAAAACCCACCGCAATCTGAGCCGCCCATCGTCCAAGCAACCGATTAGCCAAACCCGGCTGAACATCCGATTCATGAATCACATACGGAATACGCAGCAGCCGAGCAGCCAGGCCTACCGGCACACACACAAAACCACCTTTCAAGAACACAACCGCCGGCCGAAACCGTCGCAAAACCCGCAGAGCATCTCCCACCCCGGCCACCGTCCGCACCGCATCCCGCATATTAGGCCCCAACGTCGCAGCATTCAGGACCTTAGCCAATGGCCCGGCAAAATAGTTACGCCGAAACTTCCCAGCCCGAATAGCCGCGAACTTCATGCCGCGAGCTCCCACAATCTTCGCCTCCATACTATCGGCCTGACCGATATACAAAAGCTCTAGATTGCTATCGAGCGCCAGTAACGCGTCGCAGGTTGCCAATGCCGGTGTTATATGACCGGCGCTCCCCCCTCCGCTGACGACTATCCGCATCGCTTCCCTCTCTTACCGTATACTTGGAAATATTAAGTAAAATACCAACCCCCAGCAAGGAAATAATCAAACTCGTCCCCCCGTACGAGATAAACGGTAGCGGAATACCCGTCAATGGCATCAAGGCCAACATGGCACCCACATTGATCACCGTCTGAAACAGCATCCACAAGCTAACTCCCGTCGCAGCTAGGCGCCCAAACATATCTGGCGCATTCCGAGCCACCTGAAGTCCTCGATACACCAGTACCAAGAACAAGCCCACGATCACCACCGATCCAATTACCCCAAACTCCTCAGCAATCACCGCAAAAATCGAATCGTTAGCCGCCTCCGGCAAGTAGCCGTACACCTGAATACTATGCCCCAGGCCAACCCCAGCCAAACCACCCGAACCAATCGCAATCAACGCCTGATTGATATGATAGCCCTGACCCGTTACATCCTTACCGGGATCCAAAAACGTCGCCAGCCGGCTCAACCGATGCGGAAACAACGCCACCGCTGCCCAGGCTAGCGCGCCGGCCACGGCGCTCAAGCCCAAAAAATGCCGCCACTTCATCCCAGCCGCAAAATACATCCCAACAGCCGTCAATCCCAACACCATGGCCGTTCCCATATCGCGCTGGAACACCACGATCACAAAACACGCCACCCCGGCCATAATCCCAAAAGGCACCACGCCGTCCATCGCCGAACCCAACTCCGCTCGGCGCTTTTCAAACCACATCGCTAGATACAAAATCAGCGCCACCTTCAGAATCTCCGCCGGCTGAATCGACACCGGCCCCAGTCTCAGCCACCGCGTTGCCCCATGTGAGCTGTCAGCCAGACCCGGCACCAGTAGCGCCACCACCCCCACCCCAGCCGCTACTAGCAACCACGGCGCCCACCGCCGCCACCGCTCGTACGGCACAGCCGTCACCACCACCCATACCCCAATCCCCAACACCACATACTTAATCTGGTTCAAGAAATAAAAATTCCGATCCGCACTTCCGACCAATTTATGGCTCAAGATCGGACTAATCGAATAAATCATGACCAACCCCAGCGCCAACAATATCGCCACCACTAAAGCAATCACATAATCCGGATGATGCGCTCGTACTTCCCTTCCAAACCAGCTCATGCCGCCATCCTTCTACCCCACCTTGTTACCGAGCAACGCCAGCACCAACCCTAGCGCACCCACCACCGTGCCAATCACCCACAGCCGCATTGTCACCTTAGTCTCGGGCCAACCAATCGCCTCTAAATGATGGTGCAACGGCGCCGACAAGAAAATCTTGCGATGAAAAATCTTCTTCGACAAGATTTGCAGCGCACTCGAACCCCCCTCCACCACAAACACCGCTGCAATAATAGGTAGCACAAACACCGTATTAGTTAGCATCGCGATCACCCCCAGCGTCGTCCCAAACGCAAACGAACCACTATCTCCCATAAAAAACCGCGCCGGAAAAATATTAAACCAAGTATACGTTAGGAGCGCACCCACCATCGTGGCACAAAAACCGGCAATCCCGAAGTTACCCTGGAAATAAGCGATAACCGTATACACCCCAAAGGCCGTGGCCAATAGACCTCCGGCCAAACCGTCCTCGCCATCGGTAATGTTAACCGCGTTAGCCGCCGATACAACCACCGCTACAAACAACGGAATATACAGCCAAGCAATGTCAAAATCGCCCACCGCCGGAATATGAATCAAGCTATAACCCAGCTTAAAGAAGAAATACAACGCCCCCACAGCTGCAATCCCCAAAATCAGTCCAAACTTAATCTTCCCCCGCATACCGGCAATCCCCTTGCCACCCGACCGGATATTCAAGTAGTCGTCAAACAGCCCCACGAGCCCCGCCGCCACCAAGAAAAACACCGGCAAGTATGTCTGGCTCCGCGACCAGTTAAACAAAAGCGTAATAGCGGCGATTGCGATAATAAACGGCACTCCGCCCATCGTCGGAATATCACGCTTATGCTTAGCGGCATGCAACTTAGCATAAATCGGTGCCTTCTCCCCCGTGATCGCGTCGGTCCGCATCTGCTTCCACAGCTTATGCTTAAACGCGAGCTTGGTATAAATCGGCACCAGCGCCATCGACAACAAGAACGCCCCAAAGGCCAAAATCCCTACCCGCGCCACCGATGTCACTTCCTGAGCATGAATAAAGTTAACCGGCGGGAACGTTGCTAAAAAACTCATGATGTACTCTTGTTAATGGTTATGTAAGCAATCAAACCAAAAGAACTGCTAACGCTCATTATACCCCTATCTAGCCACTCGGCGGAATCCCGTAGTACTTAAACAGCCACTTACAGACCTCGCCAAACACCGGCACCGTCGTCGTCTCCGCAAATCCTGACACACCCGGCTCGTTTATCCGCACCATCACCACAAATTTGGGCGCCTCGGCCGGCGCAAACCCTACAAACGACCCGATATTGGCTCCATCAATATAGCCCTGCCCGTCCGGCCGCGGAATCTGGGCCGTCCCGGTCTTGCCGGCAATCTTGTAGCCGCGATTGGCCTCCGCCGCCTTATAGCCCGACCCATGCTGAACAACCACTTGCAGCATCTGATTAAGCTGACCAATCGAACCCGCACTCATCACGTGGCTACTTACCACCCGCGGCGCCGTCCGCTCAATCGTCCCATCCGCCTTCAACACCCCCGCCACCAGCCGCGGCTGATAGAGCTTGCCGCCATTGGCAATCGCCGACAGTGCCGCAGCCATCTGGATCATCGTCGCACTCATACCCTGGCCAAACACCATATTGGCATAACTCACATTATTCCCGGCCGCATTCGTCGGCTTAGGCAGCGATCCCGCTACCTCATTCGACTGCTCAATCCCCGTCCGCACCCCAAACCCAAAATGCTTCGTAAAATAATCGTACAAGAGCTTCTTGCCGTTCAAGGTGATCTTGCCAGCATCACCCCCCAACATCCGCAGCACAAACATCACGCCCGTATTGAGTGAATCCCTCAGTACCACCGTCATACTTTTGCCGTTGCCCGGCCGGTCGGTCGAGGCGTTACAAACATTGCGGTCATCCACCTTCACGCAACCCGGGTCATCATACGTCGTATCGGGCGTCACCTTACCCTGGTCCAGCCCTGCCGCCATCGTAAACACCTTCATACCCGACCCCGGCTCAAACTGATTTGACACCACCTGATTAACAAACACCCCGTAATCCTTAACTTGGCTATAGCTGTTAGGATCAAACGTTGGGTAGTTTGCCATCGCCTTGACCTCGCCCGAATTAGGATCCATCACAATAATACTGCCCGACTTAGCCTTCACCGCCGCCACCTGCTTTGCTAACTCATCCTCCACCATAGCCTCAATATTGCGATCAATCGTCAAGACATAGCTCGTACCATCCACAGGAGGTTTAACAATATTGTCAGCCGTCGCAATCGGGATACCGTGCGTATCCGTCTTAGCCGCTAGTTGCCCCGACCTACCCCCCACCCCGCCGGCCAAATAACCCACCCCGCCGTACTGCCCCCCCCCGTCCGCCTGCACACACCCCAATAGCTGAGCCCCCCGCGGGCCCCCCGGATACGTCCGGTAATCCCGCAGTTGCAACCCCACACCAGCCAGCTTCAGGGCTCTTACCTTGGCGGCCGCCTCCGATGATAGCCGATTAGCCAGCACCGTGTATTCAATGCCACTCCCCAGCCGCTTCTCATAATCAACCGCCGATCCTCCCGTCGCCTCAGCTAGCTTGCGTGCCACCTCCGGTTTATCCCCCACAAACCGCGGATCCGCATACATCAACGTTAGCTGTTGATTAAGCGCCACCGGCGACGTACCGGCACCGTCCTCCACATACAGCTCGCCGCGCTTAGCCGGCACCGCATACTTGCGGGTATGCTCTCGTGAGGCCTGAGCACTATAGTGTGCGTGCCGAACCACTTGCAAATAAACCAGTCGACTCACCAACACCACGCCCAAAGCACCAACTAAGATCGTAAAATATCCTAGCCGTCTGCGCTGCAAAATCGTATCATTGACCGTTGCCAAAGGCGTACGTCCTAGTCACTCAAAAACCGTTACTTAGCATACGAGACTTGAGTCGTCGGCACCATGCCGGCCACCACATTCGACTGCTTAGTGGCCGCAATCGACTGCAGCCGCGCCGCTTCCACGCCCATCTCCTGCTTTTCTGCCAAAATCTGATCCCGCTTGGCGGCCAGATCGGTCAAATTATACCCCAACGCTCCCATCTTCGTTATCTGATGTAAATACAGCAAGGCCAGCACACTAATAAGCGCAATCACCACAAACGTGGCCGACGTTGGACCCAGTACCAGCTTAGTCGGCTGCCGGTACAAATTTTGATTGCGACGCGCCGACAGAGTAGCCGTAGTCATGGCGCATATCTCCTTTTTTTGTTGTTTATTTTTGGTTTTTTTATGATTTTCTTAAAGCAGACAAAAACCGGCCTCTGGGGTCGCCTCCATTCGGAAAGCGACCCCCAAGGCCATCTCGAACTAGCGCTTAACGCGCACCTTTACGGCCACCTTGCGTGATCGGCCTTCGACTTTGATGGACATAATGTCCTCCTTTTTATTTTTGTTTTAGGTTTTCGGCGGCCCGCAGCTTTGCACTGCGAGCGCGCGGGTTGTTGGCAATCTCAAGCGAATCAGCCGTGATCGGCTTGCGAGTCAGCTTATGCAAACTCGCTACATGTCCACAAGTGCAGATCGGCTGCTTGGGCGGACAAATACAATCACGCGATTCTTGGTCAAAGAACTGTTTAACAATACGATCCTCAAGGGAATGAAAGCTAATTACCGCTATCCGTCCGCCTGGCGCTAGTCTCCGGGCCAAAATCGGTAACGCCCCAGCTAGTTGACCCAGCTCGTCATTAACCTCGATCCGGATAGCCTGAAACGTCCGCGTCGCAGCGTCAATCGTGTCGGTCCGCACCGCTACCGGCCGCACTACCCGAGCTAACTGGCCCGTGGTCGTAATCGGCCTGGCCGCTACAATCGCTCGAGCCACCATCCGCGCCCTCGGCTCCTCGCCATAGTCGCGAATAATTCGCTCTAACGCCGGCAAACTGGCCTGATTTACCACCATCGCCGCCGTCAAAGCCTGCGACTGGTCCATCCGCATATCCAGCGGCGCATCAGCTCGAAAGCTAAACCCTCGATCTGCATTGTCAATTTGTGGTGACGAAACCCCCAGATCCAGCAAGATCATGCCCACCACCACTTCCGCCGCTTCCAGCTGCTTGGCTGCTTCGAGGTAACTGGCCCGTACAATCTCTGCCCGATCTCCAAACCGTTCTGCCAGGCTTGTTATAGCTCCAGCGTCCCGGTCTACCAGAATCACCCGGCCTGCCGGTCCCAGGCGTTCCATCACGAGCGCCGCATGACCGCCAAACCCCGCCGTGCAGTCCAAATACGACTCCCCTTTCTGGGGAGCCAACACGTGGACTACTTGGTCTGGTAAGACTGGTTGGTGTGTTGGTTTCATTTTCAAGGTCACCTATTTAGCAGCCAGCTGTTTGTTTAAACGTTTTTGTTTTTATGATCGCCTATTTCGACTCTAGCGATCAAAAAGAGTGGAGTTTTTTGTGTGGTAAGGAATTAAGCGTCCTGCAAAGGACGAAATAATTCCTTAAAAAAGAGTGTGTTGTGAGGTGGAGTTTACGAGATTAGGTACGAGGCTGTAATCAAAGCGGGAGCCTATAGTGCCGCTTTGCTGACTGCCAAATAGCTGCCTTTAAAATGTTTGTTTTTATTTTTTAAGGTTCTTTTTCGTTTTAGAAAGAAAAACTAAAGTTATAGTTTGGCCGTTAGCCGCCAGTAGCGACCGGCTCGTACCGCCGTCACCTCCTTGCTTATACCCGCGTAATCCAGAAGGTGCTGCTCCAAGGTAATCCGGCCCTGCTTGCCATCCATGCTCGTGACCGACTTACCCATTCGAAACTGAACATTAAGGTCGGCGGTCCGCTCATCCAATATATCACCCTTGAGCGCCGGCTCCATGTCTTCGTTCCAAACTTTTTCAGTGTACAGATGCAGATATTGAGAGAAACCCCGGGTAATCACCACATTGCTGCCTTCAAACTCGTGACGCAATTCTGCTGGAATCGTCAGTCGATTCTTGTCGTCCAGTTTTCGTTCGAAGAAATCCATGTGTGTGATTGATATCCGGTGGATGCTACCCACTGCAACCCACTGAAGTCAGTATAGTACCCACTTCTACCCACTGTCTAGTACTTATGTTTTCCACAAGCAGCCAAGGCTAATCCCCTCCACCAACCCACCAAAACGCAAAATCAGACCCGTTCCACAAAAGGATTGGGTCTGACCGTGCGACCACCGTCGAGTCCTTACCGGACTGGCGTCAATTACACGTTCCGGGGCCGAGGCCCCGTTTACCGTGCAGAGGCTTTAACGATTGCGAGTGCCGTTGCGCAGCGCACCCACCAGAGCCTTGCGCGACCGCAAGTAAGCGCGGCTAGCGTAGCCAATAGCCGCTACTCCCGCGCCGCCACCCAGGGCAGCCGTCATCGGACCCGTGTCCGGCAGCGGAGTCGGAGTGGGCGTCGGGATCGGAGTCGGTGTCGGGGTCGGGGTCGGGGTCGGGGTCGAAGGCGCCACCGTCGCGCTACAAGCCCGCTTGACCGCCCTAAAACCGGCCGAAGTCTAAACC